>NZ_JBHWZJ010000187.1:0-13886 GCF_042728415.1 Streptomyces sp. NPDC060198
CCCGGACGGGCCGTCGGATCGTGCTTCACATCAGCGGGGTCAGCGGCCGACCGCGTACCCCTGCATGCCGCGCGGGTTGGCGGCGGCGGACAGCACGCCCGTCTCGGGATCGCGGGCGACCGCGCAGAGCCGGCCCTCCGACCAGGCGTCCCCGACCGTGACCTCGTGGCCGCGGCGGCGCAGCTCCTCCACGACCTCCGGGTCCATACCGTCCTCGACGGTGACGCTGCCGGGGCGCATCCCGCGCGGGTAGAACGAGCCCGGGAAGCTGTCGTTGTGCCAGTTGTGGGCGTCGACCGCGCCCTGCAGGTCGAGCCCGCCGCGTACCCGGTCGCGCAGCACGGCCGCCAGGAAGAAGTGGACCTGCCACTGGTCCTGCTGGTCGCCACCGGGGGTGCCGAAGGCCAGCACGGGGACGCCGTCGCGCAGGGCGAGGGACGGGGTGAGGGTGGTGCGGGGGCGGCAGCCGGGAGTGAGGGTGTTCGGCAGGCCCTCGTCCAGCCACGCCATCTGCAGCCGGGTGCCGAGCGGGAAGCCCAGCTCCGGTATGACGGGGTTGGACTGGAGCCAGCCACCGCTCGGAGTCGCCGAGACCATGTTGCCCCACCGGTCGACGACGTCGACGTGGCAGGTGTCGCCGCGGGTGGTGCCGTCCTTGGCGACGGTCGGCTCCCCGACGCCGGCGGCGGCGAGGCCCATGGCGTCGAAGCCCGGCTCCCCGGCGGCGACCGCGTGGGCGTGCGCGCTGAGGACCGGGGTACGCCCGTCGGGGCTGCCCGGACGCAGCTCCCGCGACGCCCGGTCGGTGATCAGTGCGCGGCGCTCGGCGTTGTACTCGGGGGAGAGCAGGGTGTCGAGCGGCACCTCGGCGGCGTCCCCGTACCAGGCCTCCCGGTCGGCCATGGCGAGCTTGCAGCCCTCGATGAGCAGGTGGACGTACTCGGCGGAGCCGTACGCGGGCAGCTCCTCGGGGAGCAGGGCGAGCTGCTGGAGGAAGGCGGGGCCCTGGCTCCAGCCGGCCGCCTTGGCGAGAGTCCAGCCGTTCCACTCGTACGTGGCGGGGGCCTCGTAGGACGCGGACCAGCCGGCCACGTCGGCGGCGGTCAGCGTGCCCGTGTGCCTGGTCCCGGTGGTGTCCATGGTGGGGGTGGCGGCCTGCCGGACCATCGCCTCGGCGATGAAGCCCTCGCGCCAGATCGTCCGCGCGGCCTCGATCTGCGCCACCCGGTCCTCGCCGCCCGCCTTCTCGGCCTCGGCGAGGAGCCGGCGCCAGGTGGCGGCGAGCGCGGGGTTGCGGAACAGCTTGCCCGGCTGCGGGGACGTGCCGCCGGGGAGGTAGACCTCGGCGGAGGTCTTCCACTCGTTCTCGAAGAGCTCCCGGACCGTCTCGACGGTCTGGCCGACGCGCTCGACGGGCGCGTGGCCGTCTTCGGCGTACCCGATCGCGTACCGCAGCACCTCGGCGAGGGTCCGGGTGCCGTGGTCGCGCAGCAGCAGCATCCAGGCGTCGAACGCACCGGGGACGGCGGCGGCCAGCGGTCCGGTGCCGGGCACCAGCTCCAGGCCGAGGGAGCGGTAGTGGGCGGCGCTCGCCCTGGCGGGGGCCGGGCCCTGGCCGCACAGCACCCGCACGTCGCCGTCCTTGGGCGCCAGGATGATCGGCACCTCGCCGGCCGGACCGTTGAGGTGCGGCTCGACCACGTGCAGGACGAAGCCCGCGGCGACGGCGCCGTCGAAGGCGTTGCCGCCGCTCTCCAGGACCGCCATCGCGGACTGCGAGGCGAGCCAGTGGGTGGAGGACGCCATGCCGAAGGTGCCCTGGAGGGTCGGGCGGGTGGTGAACATGGATGCGGCTCCTTGCTGCGGCGTGCGAACGCGAGTGCGATGGTTCGGGTGGTGGTGCGCGGAGGGTACGGGGCGGTACGGAACGCGGCTACGGAGTTGTCGTGGCGGCCGCGTCCGGGGACGTGCCGTCGTCCGCGACCAGGTGGCAGGAGACCTGCCGGCCGCCGGGAAGTTCGCGCAGCGCGGGCGCCTGGGTCCGGCACCGGTCGGTGGCCAGCGGGCACCGGGTGTGGAAGTGGCAGCCGGACGGCGGGTCGAGCGGGCTGGGGAGCTCGCCGTTCAGCACGATCCGCTTGCGCGAACGCTGGTCGACCGGGTCCGGTACGGGCGCGGCGGAGAGCAGCGCCTGGGTGTACGGGTGCTTCGGCGAGGCGAACAGCTCGGCCGTCGGGGCCTGTTCGACGATCTTCCCCAGGTACATGACGGCGATGCGGTCCGCGAGGTACTCCACGGCCGCCAGGTCGTGGGTGATGAAGAGGCAGCCGAAGCCGCGGTCGCGCTGGAGATCGGCCAGTAGGTTGAGCACCGAGGCCTGCACGGACACGTCGAGCGCCGAGGTCGGCTCGTCCGCCACCACCAGGTCGGGGTCGCAGGAGAGCGCGCGGGCGATGGAGATGCGCTGGCGCTGACCTCCGGACAGCTCGTGCGGGTGCCGGTCGGCGTGCTCCGGGCGCAGCCCCACCTGGGCGAGGAGCTGCTCGACCCGGGCGCGTACCGCGTCGCCGCGCGCGATGCCGTGCAACCGCAGTGGCTCGCCGATGATCTGACCGATCGTCATGCGCGGGTCCAGCGAGGACGACGGGTCCTGGAACACCAGGTGGAAATCCTTGCGCAGTGGACGCAGGGCGCGGCGGGACATATGTGTCACGTCGGTGCCGTTGATCTCGACCGTGCCGCCGGTCGGCTCGTCGAGGCGGACCGCGCAGCGGCCGACGGTCGACTTGCCGCTGCCGGACTCGCCCACGAGGCCGACGACTTCGCCGTGCCCGATGGTGATCGACACCCCGTCCACGGCGCGTACGGTGCCGCCGCCGGAGGCACCGAAGTGCCTTTCGAGCGCGGTGAGTTCGAGAACCGGGGGCTGGTGGTCCGAGGGGGCCCCGCCGCTCGCGCGGGGTGCGGGGACGGTCTGTGGAGTGGTCACTGTCCGGTCTCCTGGTCGGGGCGCGCGGCGCCGGCCGGCACGGGGGTGGAGGTCTCGTCCGCGGCGAAGGGATGCCAGCAGGCCGCCCGGTGGAGGGTGTCCGTGCCGTCGGAGAGGCCCTTCGACGGAGCGACGGAGGCGAAGCCGGGCCGCTTGCCGGCGCAGGTGTCGTCGGCACGGGCGCAGCGGGGTGCGAAGGTGCAGGCGTCGGGCCGGGTGTCGAGGTTCGGCACCAGACCGGGGATCTCGGGCAGCCTGCGCTTGCCCTCGCCGCCGGGCCGGAGTACGGCACCCAGCAGGCCCCGGGTGTAGGGGTGCCGGGCGCCGGCGAACAGGTCGTGCACCGGAGCCTGTTCGGCCGGACGGCCGGCGTACATCACCAGCACGCGGTCGGCGGCGTCGGCGACCACGCCCAGGTCGTGGGTGACCAGGACGATCGCGGTACCGAGGCGCTCGCGCAGTGACTGGAGCACCTCCAGGATGCCCGCCTGCACGGTGACGTCGAGCGCGGTCGTCGGCTCGTCGGCGATCAGTACCGACGGGTCGCAGGCGACGGCGATGGCGATCATCACGCGCTGGCGCATGCCGCCGGAGAGCTGGTGCGGGTACTCGTCGACCCTGCGGTGCGGGGCGGGGATGCCGACCAGGGCCAGCAGTTCGACCGCGCGCGCCTTGGCCTCCTTGCGGCCGAGCCCCTGGTGCCTG
Organism: Streptomyces sp. NPDC060198; assembly: GCF_042728415.1. NCBI lineage: Bacteria > Bacillati > Actinomycetota > Actinomycetes > Kitasatosporales > Streptomycetaceae > Streptomyces > Streptomyces sp. NPDC060198. Next base: position 3,695 of record NZ_JBHWZJ010000187.1, read on the forward strand.
CGGAGCACCTCACCGATCTGCCGGCCGATGGTGAGGACCGGGTTCAGCGAGGTCATCGGCTCCTGGAAGATCATCGCGAGGTCCTTGCCCCGGATCTTCTGGAGTTCCTTCTCGGGGGCGCCGACCAACTCGCGGCCGTGCAGCCGGATCGAGCCGCCGATCCGCGCGGTGGGCGGCAGCAGGCCCATGGTCGCCATCGACGTCACGGACTTCCCGCAGCCCGACTCCCCGACCAGCGCGAGGACCTCGCCCCGTGCGAGGTCGAAGGAGACTCCGTCGACGGCGTGCACGGTGCGGTGCTCCGAGGGGAAGGCGACGGTGAGGTCGCGGACGCTCAGCACGGGTTCGTCGCCGGGGGCGGACCGGGGCGCCGAAGGAGTGAGGGTCTCGGTCATCGGGTGCCTCCGCGGGGGTCGAGGACGTCACGCAGTCCGTCGCCGAGCAGGTTGAACGCCAGCGTCGCGGCGACGATGGCCAGCCCCGGGAAGACGGCCAGCCACGGTGCGAGCGCGAGGAAGGACTGGGCGCCGGAGAGCATCACGCCGAGCGAGGGCGCGGGCGGCTGCACACCGAGGCCGAGGAAGCTGAGCAGCGCCTCGCTGATGATCGCGGCGGGGATGCCGACCGTGGCCTGCACGATGAGGGCCGAAGTGGCGTTCGGCAGGATGTGCCGGAACAGGACGGTTCCGTCCCCGCCGCCGTTCGCCACGGCCGCCGCGACGTAGTCGACGTGCTTCAGTCGCAGCGTCTCCGCCCGGGTGATGCGGATGACCGCAGGGATCTGCGAGATACCGATGGCGATCGTGGCGTTGGTCAGCGACGGGCCGAGGATCGCGGCGAGGCCGACGGCCAGCACCAGGAACGGGAAGGCCAGCATGGTGTCGGTGAGCCGGGAGACGGCGCTGTCCGTGAGCCGTCCGTAGTAACCGGCCGCGAGGCCCAGCGGCACGCCGATCACGAAGGCGAGCACCACGGCGAGCAGCCCGACCTGCATGGACGCCCGGGTGCCGTGGATGATGCGGGAGAGCTGGTCGCGTCCGAGGTCGTCGGTGCCCAGCCAGTGCGACCAGCTCGGCGCGTCCAGGACGTTGGCGAAGTCCGGCTGTGCGGGGTCGTACGGGGAGATCAGCGGCGCGAACAGCGCCGTGAGGACGAAGACGGCGGCGATGATGCCGCCGGTCAGCGCGAGGCGGTTCTTGCGCAGGGCGCGCAGCTTGCCGCTGCCGGCCTTGCGCACGGTGGCCTGCGCCGGGGTGGCGAGTGCGGTGGTCACCGGGCACCTCCGAGCCGGATACGCGGGTCGATGACCGAATAGACCACGTCGACCAGCAGGTTGATGAGGATGTACGCGGCCGAGGTGCAGAGCACCACCGCCTGGAGCGTGGCGTAGTCACGGGTGAAGACGGCGTCGATGGTGAGCTTGCCGAAGCCGGGCAGCACGAAGATCTGCTCGGTGACCACGGCTCCGGAGATCAGGTGGCCCAGCTGGAGGCCGAGCACGGTGACCACGGTGACCAGCGAGTTGCGCAGCGCGTGCCCGCCGACGACCGCACGCCGGGAGAGCCCCTTGGCGCGGGCGGTGCGGACGTAGTCGGCGGAGAGCGAGTCGAGCATCGCCCCCCTGGTCTGGCGCATCACCACGGCGGCGAGGCCGGAGCCGAGGACGATCGAGGGGAGCACCATCCGGCGCAGGTTGTCGAGCGGATCGGCGCCGAATGGGACGTAGCCGGAGGCGGCGAACACCGGTAGGGCGATGGCGAATCCGAGCACCAGCACGATGCCGAGCCAGAAGGTCGGGATCGAAAGGCCCACCAGGGCGACGGCGTTGGCCAGCCACTCCTCCGGCTTTCCGCGCCGGACGGCGGCCAGCACGCCCGCGCCGATACCGACGACGACCGCCAGCAGCAGCGAGAGCGCGGCGAGTTCGAGGGTGACCGGGAGGGCCTGGCCGATCGCCTCGGAGACCGGAAGGCCGGTCCGCGAGGAGGTGCCGAGGTCGCCGGTGAGGGCGTGTCCGACGAACCGCCCGTACTGGACCACGATGTTGTCGTTGAGGCCGTACGCCTCACGGATCGCGGCGAGCGCCTCGGGGCTGCGTTCCTCGCCGGCCAGGGCGAGCGCCGGGTCGCCGGGGAGCGCCCGGATTCCGGCGAACACCACGATGGACACGAGGATCAGGGTGATGAGCGACTGACGCAGACGGGTCAGCAGGAATTTCGTCAACGGATGTACCCCGCGTTCGTGACCCGGACCAGTCCGTCGCCGTAGACGCGGATGCCCGCGACGTCCTTGGAGGCGACGACGTAGTTCTTCTGCCGGTAGAGGTAGATCATGGAGTGGTCGTCCTGGACGCGCCGGGTGAGTTCGTCGTAGATCTCGGTGCGCCGGGCCGGGTCGGCGACGGAGCGGCCCTCGTCGATCAGCCGGTCGATGTCCGGGTCGCCGATGCCGTAGGCGTTCATCGCTCCGGCGGTCTTCAGGAAGTTGGAGACGTTGCCGTCCGGGTCGAGCCGGCCGGACCAGCCGCTGGTGAAGACGTCGTAGTCGCCTTCGTCGGTCTCGGAGATCATGGTCGCGTACTCGGTGGGACGCAGGGAGAGTTCGAATCCCGCCTCCTTGACCATGGCCTGGAGCACCTGACCCACACGGCCCTGTTCGGGGGTGGTGGAGGTCTTCAGCTCGACCTTCACCGGGAGCTTCACCCCGGCTTCCTTCAGCAGCTTCTTCGCCTTGGCGACGTCGCGCTCGGGGCAGTCCTCGGGATCGACCCCGGGGGCGATGCCGGACTGCGGGGAGATGGGGCCGCAGGCCGGTTCGTACATGCCCTGGAAGACCACGGTGTTGAGGAGATCGCGGTCGATGGCGAGGTCGAACGCCTCACGGACGCGCACGTCCGAGGCGAGCGGGGTGTCGATCTTCCCCGGCTTCTCGCCGAGCCCGTTCACGTTGCCCACGTTGACGCCGATGCCCTGGTAGCCCAGTGAAGGCGAGTTGAAGAGTTGGAGCTTCGGCTCGGTGAGGGCGCTCTGTACGTCCACCGGGCCCATCTGGTCGCCGATCTGGACGTCGCCCGAGCGCAGGTTGGCGAGGCGGACGTTGCCGTCCGCGATCGGCTTGTAGACGACCTTGTCCAGGTGGATCTTGGCCGCGTCGTAGTAGTTCGGGTCCTTCTGCAGCACGATCCGGTCACCGCCGACCCGCTCGACGAACCGGAAGGCACCGACGCAGGAGGGGTGGTTGGTGAAGTCCTTGCCGTACTTCTTCAGCGCGGTCGGGGACATCACCATCCCGGCCCGGTCGGCGAGGACGCCGGTGAGCGGTACGTACGGGTGGTCGAGCGTGATCCGCACCGTGGAGGAACCGACGGCCACGGCCTTCTTGACCGGGCCGAGTTCGGTGGCACGCGCCGAACCGGGCAGATCGCGGTGGCGCAGCAGGGAGGTGACCACGGCACCCGCGTCGAGCGGGGTGCCGTCGCTGAACTTCGCGCCCTGCCGGATGGGCAGGGTGACGGTCAGGCCGTCCGCGGAGACCTCGGGGAGCGACGTGGCGAGCTGCGGTACCAGGGTGCCGTTCTCGTCGATGTCGTAGAGCTTCTCGCACATGCCTGCGAAGACCGTGCGGCCCACGAGGGTCTGGGCAAGGCTGGGGTCGAGTTTGTCCGGGTCGGAGTTGAGCGCGACGGTGAGCGTCCCGCCGTCACGTACGGGCCGCTCATCGGTTTTCCGTACGCCTCCGACCTCGGTTGCCGAGGACTGCAGCGACGTGCAGCCCGAGACGAGTGACACCAGCGCAACTGCCACGAAGGCAACCGCTTTTCGGCGCACGAGGGCCTACCTCCCACCTGGGGGTCATCAAGGAATATCGCAGACCGTATTTCGCATACAGTCAACAAGCAAGGCCGTTGTCCGCATCCCGGACACTTTCGGTGCAGGGGGCAACCGGATGGTGGGGGAATGTCCCCCATGGGGGCGACTTCGGGGCGGTCGCCCCGACGTGCCGCCCCTCGGACACTGGCCGGCCGCGGGCGGTGGGGGCGGCAAGGGGGCACGTCCACGGCTGGGATCATGGGGCCATGCCCGAAGAACCTGACCCGATGCGGAACCGGTGGCCGCGCGCTCCTTCCGGGAGTGCCGACTGGTTGGCCGAGCTGTGCGGCGACGGCATCACCGGGTTCATGCCTCCGGCCATGCCCGACGCGGTGTGGGTGCTCAACGCCATGTACGAGCACGAGCGGGGGCCGGTCGACGTCACGCACCACGAGTACCGCCAAGCCCGTCTCGCGGAGGGCGGCACCCCGCGCCACATCGTCGCGGGCATCGATTTCGATGCCGTCGGGGTCTCCACCGGGGGAGGGCTGGGCCGTGCCCGGCACCCCGGACCGGGCTGGCGGCGGCTGCGCTGGGCGGAACTCGCCCGGCGACCCGGTCGTTCCCGAGGGGCTGATGCCCTCCCACCGCTGCTTCCCGTCCGCCGAGAAGGACGGCAGCCGCCCGTTGAGCATGGTCCCGCCGACCGAGGGGAGCCTGGACCGCGAGACTTGGAACCAGGTGATCGGCGTTCTCGTCGGGCACGCTCCCGCCGGCCCGGACACCCGCTGCCTGGCCTACTACAACCCGATGACGCTCGGAGCCGTCGACTTCGACGAACCGCACGTGCGGGCGGGCCGGCTCGGTGACGCCGGACTCCTTTACGACCGGTCCGAAGCCGATTTCAGTCCGTCCAGCCTCTGGGCCGAAGACCGCTCATGGGTGCTGTGCACCGACTACGACCTCTGGGCCACCAAGGTCGCCGGGCCGCCGGCCCTGGTCGATGCTCTGCTGGACGACGCCGGGATCGAGGCGCTCCGACTGCCCTGGGCGCACTGACGACGAGCCCCTCGCGCCGGAATCGCGCGGTCCGGCGCGAAGGGCTCGTCCGGGTCCCGGTGGTTCCTGGACACGTTCGTCCTCTGCCGGACCCGTACGGACCTCGCGTCCGCGTACGGCGACTCCCGGATGCCCGGGCTGTGGGCCGCACCGTGCGGCCCCACTCCGCGTTGACACGCACGGGCCTTTTGACGATGCTCTCGGAGAGCGCTCTCCACCCTCTGCGGGGAGCGCCTCGCGAGGGGGGAACTCGGTGACGCAGGAAGAAATCGCCCGGCTGCTCGACAAGTTGGACCCGCGCCAGAAGGTACGGCTGCTCACGGGCGCGACCACCTGGCGCACGGCGGACGAGCCCGCCGTGGGGCTCGCCGGGATGACGATGTCCGACGGGCCCGCCGGGGTGCGCGGGGAGAGCTGGGACGAGCGGAACACCTCCGCGCTGCTGCCGTCCGCGTCGGCCGTCGGCGCGATGTGGGACGAGGACCTGGCCGAGCGCCTGGGCGGGCTGCTCGCCGCCGAGGCGAAGGCCAAGGGCGTGGACGTCGTGCTGGCGCCCACCCTCAACCTGCACCGGTCCCCGCTGGGCGGACGCCACTTCGAGTGCTATTCGGAGGACCCCGAGCTGACCGCCCGTACCGGCGCCGCCCTCATCCGGGGCATCCAGGCGCACGGCGTCGCCGCGACCGCCAAGCACTACGTCGCCAACGACTCCGAGACGGACCGCCTCACCGTCTCCGTCGACCTCGACGAGCGCACCCTGCGCGAGGTCTACCTCCTCCCCTTCGAAGCCGCCGTGCGAGCCGCCGGGGTACGGGTGGTGATGTGCGGCTACAACGCGGTCAACGGCACCACCCTGGCCGAGAGCCCGCTGCTCGCACGGCCGCTCAAGGAGGAGTGGGGATTCGACGGTGTGCTCGTCTCCGACTGGGGCGCAGTCCGCTCCACCGTGCCCGCCGCCCTGGCGGCCCTCGATCTGGCGATGCCCGGCCCCGAGAGCCCCTGGGCCGACGACCTCGTCCGGGCGATCGAGGACGGGCGCGTCCCCATGGCGGCGATCGACGACAAGGTGGCCCGGCTGCTGCGGCTCGCCGACCGGGTCGGCGCGCTCCACCGCGCCGCTCCCGCGACGACGACGCGGCTGCCGGGGCGCGTGACGACCAGGACGGACGCGATTCCGGCCGAGTACCCCAAAACCACGGGAGATCCGGAGGCCCCGGACCCCCTCTTGCGGCGCGCGGTCGCCGCCGGGTGCGTGCTCCTCGACAACCGGGGCGTGCTGCCCCTGGACCCGGCCTCGCTCACCTCCCTCGCGGTGATCGGTGCGCAGGCCGCGGACCCCCGGGTGCAGGGCGGCGGCAGCGCCGGCGTCCACCCCCGGCACGTCTCCATGCCGTTGGACGCGCTCCGCGCCGCCCTCGGCCCCACCGTCCGGCTCGCGCACGCACCGGGCCCCGCCCTGGGCGCACCCCCCTTCCTCGGCGGCCCCGGGTGCCAGGACCCACGCGACGGCCGGACCGGCGCGCTGCTGCGGGTGCTCGACGCGGACGGCGCCGAACTGTACGCGGGACACCGGGAGTCCGGCCGGCAGATCGAGCCCCCGCTGCCGCCCGGCGCGCACACCGTGGAGATCAGCGCCCGGCTGCTCCCCGGCGTCGGCGGCGTCTGGACCTTCGGCGTCGGGGGATTCGGCCGGATGAGCCTCACCGTCGACGGGACGCCGCTGGTCGACGGGGTGTTCCCGCGCGAGACGGACGACCCGGCCGTGGTGCACGTCAACCCGCCGAGCCGGTACGGGGAGATCGCCCTGACCGAGGGCCGTTCCGTCACGGTCGTCGCCCGCCGCGAACTCGCGGACGGGACCGGCCGCGCCACCCTGGTGACGGCCGCACCGCCGAGGCCCGACCGTGCGGCCGCCCTGGCGGAAGCGGTGGATGCCGCCCGCTCGGCGGACGCCGCCGTGGTGTTCGTGGGCACCACGCAGGACAGCGAGTCGGAGGGCCACGACCGGACCACCCTCGCGCTCCCCGGCGACCAGGACGAACTGGTCCGCGCGGTGATCGCCGCCCAGCCGCGTACCGTCGTCGTCGTCAACTCCGGCGGCCCGGTGGAGATGCCGTGGCGCCGGGAGGCACCCGCCGTCCTGCTGGCCTGGTTCCCCGGTCAGGAGGCCGGGGCCGGGCTGGCCGACGTGCTGCTCGGTGCCGCCGAACCGGGCGGCCGGCTGCCGACCACCTGGCCCGCCGTCCTCGCCGACGCCCCCGTCCGTGCGACCCGGCCGGTGGACGGCGTGCTGCGGTACGCCGAAGGTCCGCACATCGGCCACCGGGCCTGGCTGCGCGAACACCGCGCCCCCGCCTACTGGTTCGGCCACGGGCTCGGGTACACGACCTGGGAGTACGAGAGTGCGTCCGTGGATTCGGTGGTGGACACGGCCGACGAGGAGACCGCCTTCACCGTCTCCGTACGGCTCCGCAACACCGGCGGGCGCCCCGGCCGGGAGGTCGTGCAGGTGTACCTGGCCCGGCCCGGATCGGCGGTGGAACGCCCCGTGCGGTGGCTGGCCGGGTACGCGCCGGTCGAAACCGGGCCCGGCGAGACCGTCACCGCCGCCGTACGCGTGCCGCACCGCGCCCTGCACCACTGGTCCCCGCAGGGGAACGGCTGGCTCACCGAGCCGGGCACGTACGAGGTGCACGCGGGGTCCTCCGCCGGGCGGCTGCCTCTGGCCACCACGGTGGACATCCCCTGCGCATCGGACGGCGACCCCGTCGGAGAGCGCTTCCCGAACCGCTGACGGAGAGGCCTCGGGGCCGCCGGTAGGGTACCGGCATGACCAGACGCGCCCCCAGGCTCGAAGACGTCGCGCGGGAGGCGGGCGTCTCCCGCGCCACCGTGTCCCGCGTGGTCAACGGCATCCGCAACGTGGACCCCGCCATCCAGGACGCGGTACGGGACGCCATCGCGAGGACCGGCTACGCGCCCAACGGCGCCGCCCGGGCCCTGGTGACCCGGCGGGCCAGGACCCTGGCCCTGGTGGTCTCGGGCGCGGGGGACGACTCCGAGGACGGGCAGAACGTCTTCGCCACGCAGGCGCTGGCCGACCCCTTCTTCGGCCGGGTGGTCAGTGGGGTCGTCGGCTTCCTGCGGCCCCGGTCGATGTACCCGGTGCTGATGTTCGCGGAGACGGACGCCGCCCGGCGCGAGGTGGTGGAGTATCTCCGGCAGGGCCGGGCCGACGGCGCGCTGATCTTCTCCACCCACGCGGAGGACCCGCTGCCCGCCCTGCTGGCGGCCGAGCGGCTGCCGTGCGTACTCTTCGCCCGCCCCGGGGTCCCGGCTCCCGTGACCTACGTGGACCTGGCACACCGGGACGGTGCCCGGCTGGCCGCCGAACACCTGCTGGCCCGGGGCTGCCTGCGCGTCGCCACCATCACCGGACCGCTCGACCTGCCGGCCGCCCAGGACCGGCTTGCCGGGTTCCGGGAGACGATGGAACGCCATGGCCATCCGTACGTACCCGTCGCCGAGGGCGGGTTCACCGCCGACAGCGGGGCCTCCGCACTCCGTCGGCTGCTGCGCGAACACCCCCTGATCGACGGGGTGTTCGCCGCCAACGACGTGATGGCCCGGGGAGTCTGCGAGGCCTTGCGCGAGCTCGGTCGCAGGGTTCCCGAGGATGTCGCGGTCGTCGGGTTCGACGACTCCAGCGCCGCGCTCGCCGCCGAACCGCCGCTCACCACGGTCCGCCAGCCGATGGAGGAGATGGCGGCCAGAATGGCGTGCCTGCTCCAGGAGGAGATCGAGGGGACACGGACCGAACCCACCGCCGTCATCTTCGATCCCGAACTCGTGGTGCGCGCCTCCGCGTAGGAGGTCTTCCCGGGGCGTGTTTCGGAAGTCCCGCCTGTCCCGCCCTCCGGGCGGACGGCGCCACTTTCGACACGCGCCCGAGACGCGCGGGACCCGCTCCGACCCGGCCCGTCCCGTGGCGGGGCGGGAAACGGGACGGACCGGGGGCTCACGGGTGGAGCGGGCCGAGGGCCCGACCGGAGGAACGGGCCGGTCGGCGCGCTCCTACGGCAGGCGGTAGTCCGCGTTCAGCGCGGCACCGGCCTCCGGGTGGTTCTGGTCCCAGCCACGGGCGTCGCACTGGAGGCCACCGACGATGCAGTGGTCCACCATCGCCCGGAGCGTCGGCTCGTTCCACGCGTTGAAGAAGTCGTAGTGGAACGAGTAGCCGCGCCCGCTCGCGAGCCTGACCTGTGACATGTCGCCGCTGACGGGGAACGCCATCTTGAACTCGACCATCGGCAGGGCCACCGGGTGGTCGGCCGGGCAGACGTTGTCGTTGGTGCCGGGTTTCACGACCGGATACGCCATGTGGGCCTGGTGGTTCGGCGTGTCCAGGTGCAGTCCGTCCCAGCAACTCGGGGCCTGCATGCGGATGTTGAGCTGGCTACCGGCCGGGCAGGTGGCAGGGAAGTCGATGTTCCCGAAGGACTCCCCGCACTCCCAGCCCTCCACCCAGCCCTTGAGCGCGCGGAATTGGTCCGCGCTCTGCAGCGGGCTGCCCACGACGTAGCGCAGCCCCTTGGGGAAGGGACGGACGCTGGTGTAGTCGGTGACGCCGGCCTTGTAGTAGATGACCTGCGGACCGGTCGGCAGGATCTTGGTGTCGCCCTTGAAGAGGGACGGCATCCAGTACGCCGAGGAGTCGCCGGGCACCTTGCAGGTGGTGTTGCCGCCGTACAGCGAGGCGGTCACGGACTGGGAGTTGGTCGTCGTGTTGCCCATGAACGTGTGGTCGTGGGACGCGCCGGCCTGGCCGGGGAAGACGATCGGGTCGTCCGGCGCGGTGTGGGTGACCGAACAGTTGGCCTGGAACTCGTGGAAGTAGCGCGGCGTCGGCGTCCCCCACGACGGGGTCACACCGGTGACCGGCGGGACGGCGGGGATGTAGCCGTCCCCGTCCACGTCGTCCGCCGAAGCGGCCGAAGCGGCTGCGGCGACGTGCCCCATGTGGGGGGAGCCCGCCGTGGCCGCGCCCGCCGCGACGGTGGCGGACGACTCGTCCGGCGCACCGGCGGTCAGGGTCGATCCGACGCCGAGGAGGGTGGCGGCCAGGGCTGTGCCGACCAGCACCGCCGAGAGCCTTCTCGCAGCGCCGTTCTTGTTCTTCGTGCCTTTCATGGAGTGCCTCTCCGCTGGAGGGGGGTGGGATGCCGCCGGTGCCGGTCCGGCACCGGCGGCACGAAGGAGGGGGCGCGCCCCTCGTCAGGCGTACACGCCCATCTCGTGCCGCGCTGTGTCTTATAAACAAAACC
>NZ_JBHWZJ010000188.1:0-13790 GCF_042728415.1 Streptomyces sp. NPDC060198
GGTTCGAACCGTCCTGCCCCGCCCCTTTCCCCCCTCGCCCGTCCTGGCGCCTCGCGGACGAACCCGTCGGTCGGGAGGCGGTCAGGAGGCGGTCGGGAGGCGGTCAGGAAGGGGACTTCAGCGCGGCGAGGCGCGCCTCGACCTCCGCGCTGTCGCCCATGCTGTCCAGCTGCTCGAACTGCGCGTCGAGCGAGGACGCGGCCAGCTCCTGCTTGCCCACCGCCTTCGCCTCCTCGCGCCGCACCTTGTCCTCGAAGCGGTTCAGCTCACTGGTCGGGTCCAGCACGTCGATGGACTTCACCGCGTCCATCATCCGGTTCTGGGCCTGCGCGGACTTGGCGCGGGCCACCAGCTCGTCCCGCTTCGCCTTCAACTCGCCGAGCTTCGCCTTCATCTGGTCCAGCCCGGACTTGAGCTTGTCCACCACCTCGGTCTGCGAGGCGATCGTCGGCTCGGCCGTCCGCGCCTCCTTCTCCGACTGGAGCTGGCGCCCCAGGGCGACCTTCGCGAGGTTGTCGAACTTGTCCGCCTCCGCCGCCGATCCGGCGGTCCGCAGCTCGTCCGCCTTGCGGCTGGCCGCGAGTGCCTTGCCGCCCCACTCCTTCGCCGCCGCCACGTCCTCCGCGTGGTCCTGCTCCATCAGCCGCAGGTTGCCGATGGTGGCGGCGACCGCCTGCTCGGCCTCCGCGATGTTGTTGGTGTAGTCGCGGATCAGCTGGTCCAGCATCTTCTGCGGGTCCTCGGCCTGATCGATGAGGGCGTTGATGTTGGCCTTCGCGAGCTGGGTGACTCGGCCGAGAATCGTCTGCTTCGACATGGGAGCTCCTCTCCTGGAACGGGACGGTCGGGCGGTACGCGACGGGGTGACGGTCGGTGCCGGGCGGGGCGATCCGCGACGGGACGGATCGGGTACGGGCCAGGGCCGGGGGACGGGACCGGCCGCAGGTCAGAAGCGGCCACCGCCGCCCCTGCGGCCCCGCGTCCCCCCGCCGCCGAAGCTGCCGGGCCCGGCGCCGCCGAAGCCGCCCCCGCCGAGCCCGCCTCCGAAGCCGCCACCGCCCCGGCCGCCTCCGAAGCCGCCACCGCCCCGCCCGCCGCCGAGAAGCCCGCCGAGGAGGATGCCGCCCAGCACCGCCCCGCCCATACCGCCGCCCCCGCCGCCGCCCCGCATCCCACCGGGACCGGAGCGGCTGTCGAAGGCGCGTACGTCCTGCTCGGCCAGGGCCTGGGCCTGCCTGGCGAGCGCGTCGGCGCGCTGCGCCTCGGCGAGCGCGCGCTGCGGATCGCCGCCTGCCGCCAGCTGCCCGGCCTGCTCCGCACGGCGCTGGGCCTCCGCGAGCCGGGTGCGGGCCTGGCTGCCGACCGCACCCCGGTGCGTGGTGATGTAGTCGGCGGCGGCCGAGATCGCGGAGCGGGCGGTCAGCATCGCCTGGTCCAGCAGCGGACGGGCCCGGGTGTTGCCCTGGTCCCGCTCGCGGGCCCCGGCCAGCGACTCGTCGAGCGCCGCGTCCGCCTCCTCCAGCCGGCGCAGCGCGTCGATCGGGTCGTAAGGCCCGCCCGCCACCTCGCCGCGTACGTCCTCCAGCACCGCTTCCGCCCGGCCGATCCGTCCCTGGAGGTCGGCCGTGGACACGCCCTGCGCGGTGCCCCGCAGCAGCCCGTGCGCGTCCGCGAGGTCCGTCTCCATCTCGGTGAGCGCCGCCGGGATGCGGGACGCGGCCTCGGCGAGTTCGGCCGCCCGCCGCTCCACGGCGTCCACCAGGGTCGCGGCCTGGCGCACCGCGCTCTCCGCCGCCCGTACGTACACGGCGGCGCGGGAGTTGTCGCCGCCGTCCACCGCCTGGCGGGCCTGGTTGAGGGAGGAGGTGGCGAAGACCAGCCGCTCCTTGGCCTGTTCGACGTCGTCCGCGACGGGGGCGGCGGCCGACGGCGCGTACCGGGCGCGCATCGCGTCCAGCGTCGAACCCGCCGTCGCCGTGCGGCCGGCGAGGTCGCGGAAGGCCGTCTCCACCTCCGCCAGCACCTGCGGGGCATTCTGCTCCAGGGCCCGCAGCCGGTCGAAGTCGGCGGACACCGCGTCGAGCTGCTCGTCGGCGGCGGTGCAGCGGCTGATGATCTCCTCCAGCATCCGGCGCTGGGTCGGCTCGTCCTCCGGGATCGCGTCGTCCAGCTGCTGGCGCAGCCGGAAGGAAGCGGTCAGCTCGCTCTTGGCACCTGTCACCGCCGCCAGGAACGGTGCTGCCGCCTCCTCGCCGAACTGGGCCGAGGCGAAGCCGAGTTCCTCCTCGCTGGTGCGTACCGCGTCGTCGGTGTCCACCAGCAGCTGCTTGGCGCGGGCGTCCAGCTCGGGCAGCGGGGTGGGTGGTGCGGCAGGCGTCCCGGCACCGGGTGCCCCGGTGCCCCAGCCGGCGGCGGCCGGTGTCGTACGGGTCTTCGCGCGCCGCTTGCGCCGGGAGAAGGCGTACACCGCGACGAGCAGCACCGCGGCGAGCAGCACCGCGGGAAGCAGGAAGTCACCGGCGTCCGTTCCGCCCGAACCGCCCGAACCGGGATCGGCCGCACCGGGGGAGAGGGACGGGGAAGGCACCGGCTGGTCCGCGAGCACGGCCGCGTAGCCGTTCGCCGCGCCGATCGCGGCGCCCGCCCAGTCGTTCACCCGCAGCGCCGGCACGATGGCGGTGCTCGCCACGTCCCTCAGCTGGGCGTCGGTGAGCCGGGACGCCTCGTCCACGGAGTACGCGTACTGCCGGTCGCGGGTCGCGACGGCCAGCAGCACGTCGTCCTGGCCCAGACCGTTGCGCGTGGCGGTCTCGTCGGCCCAGCTCTGCGAGGAGCGGCCGGAGAAGTCGGTCACGTACACGACGAAGAGCTGCACCCGCCGCTCGTCGAAGAGCCGGTCGAGGGCCGCCTCCACCTCCCCGGTACGGTCCCCGAGCGCCCCGGTGCGGTCGGTGATCTGCCCGTCCTTGGAGAGCGTGACGGGGTTGTCGGCCCGTGCGGGGGAGGCCGTCCCCGCGGCCAGCCAGCAGGCCACGAACAGCACGCCGAGCAAGGCCCGGCAGGGTCGGGAGCTGCGGATACGAGTCGCGGGAGGCGTCACATCCAGGAGGCTATGGCCACCTCTGGGACCCCGCGACCCGAGCCGGCGACGGGGCAACCGGCTCCCGGCGGGGCGGTCCGGACCGGGGTGACAGGGCCGAAGCCGGGAGTGGCGGCGTCCGGGCATGCCGACGGCGCGGCCGGAGTGTGGGCTTCGGCCGCGCCGGGGCGTGGTTCGGTGGAGGCCGGCGGCGGGTCAGGACCGCCGTCCGCACCGGGTGGGGAGCCGGTCAGGAGCTCCCCCGTACGGGGGCCGCGGCGGCGGGGGCCACCGCGGCGGGGATCAGTCGGCGAGGCGCGGGAGCTCGCGGGTGCGGCCGAGCGAGCCCAGCCACTTCGCGGAGTCGCGGGCGGTGCGCTCGAACGTCTCCAGGTCCACGGCGATCAGGCCGAAGGTCGGCTTGAACGAGCCCCACTCGTAGTTGTCGAGCGCGCTCCACGCCAGGTAGCCCTGGATGTTGAGGCCGTCCTCCAGGCCGGCGGCGACCTCGTTCAGCGCACCGGCGTAGTAGTCGGAGCGGCGGGCGTCGTCGTCGGTGGCGATGCCGTTCTCGGTCACGATCAGCGCGACCTCGGGGCCGACCAGCTCGGCGGTGTGGCGCAGCGCGTGGCCGACCGCGCTGGGGTAGTACTCCCACTGCGTGAGGGTGCGCTCGACGTCGGCGGGCGCCGGGATCGGGCCGTCGGCGCCGATCTTCGTACGGGTGTAGGACTGCACGCCGATCCAGTCGTCGCCGCGCGACGCCTCGATGAAGACGTCCTCGCGGGGCTGGCGGTAGGCGGCGGTGACCGCCTCGGCGCCGGGCTCGGCCTGGTAGACCTGGTTGGCGACGGTCCAGCCGACCTTGATCGACGGGTCGATCGCGCGGACCTCCTTCACGGCCGCGTGGTGCGCGGCGACGACGGCGACGGTGGTGTCCTCGTCGGGGAAGGGCAGACCGGCCGGCGGGAAGCCGATCTCGCCGCGCTTGGCGAGGCCCGCCATCACGGCGATCATGTTCGGCTCGTTGATGGTGCAGACGTGGCTGACGTCCGAGGCGATGACCGGGGCGCAGGCGGAGACGTACCGGGCGAACAGCTCGACGGCGCCCTCGGCCGTCCAGCCGCCGCGTGCCTCGAACCACTGCGGCACGGTGAAGTGGTGCAGGGTGATCATCGGGCGCAGGCCGCGGGCGACGGCGCCTTCCACCATGCGGCGGTAGTGCGCCAGCTCGGCGCGGGAGAAGTGGCCCTCGGCCGGCTCGATGCGCGCCCACTCGACGGAGAACCGGTAGTCGGTGAAGCCGAGGGAGGCCAGCAGGTCCATGTCCTCGTCCCAGCGGTGGTAGCTGTCACACGCGTCGAGGCTCGGCTCCTGGATGTTGGTGCCGGTGGAGTGCTCCTTGACCCACCAGTCGCTGTTGGTGTTGTTGCCCTCGATCTGGTGGGCGGCGGTGGAGGCGCCCCACAGGAAGCCTTCGGGGAACTGGACCGGGGTGTGCGTCATCGCGGAGTGTCTTTCTGGTGCGTGAGGGGGCGGGCTCGCGGCTCTCCGTGCGCGGCCCGTGCGGGGTGGTGCGGGTGGTGCTTGGTCGTGCAGGCCGAGGGGTGCGCGCCGGGCGGGGCGCGGACCGGGACGACCGGACGTGCGGGCGGGCTCTACTTCATGCCGGCGGTGGCGATGCCCTGGGTGAAGTGACGCTGCAGGGCGATGAAGAGGATCAGCACCGGCAGGACGACGAGGAAGGCACCGGCCATCAGAACGCCGTTCGATCCGCCGGCCTTGTTCGGGTCGGTGGCGAAGGTCGCGAGCGCGACCGGCAGCGTGTACTTGTCCGGGTCGTTGGTCGCGATCAGCGGCCAGACGAAGTTGTTCCAGGAGCCGAGGAAGGTGAAGATCGACAGGGTCGCGAGAGCGGGCTTCACCAGCGGCATGACGATCCGCCAGAAGATGTACCACTCGCCGGCGCCGTCCATCCGGGCCGCTTCCAGCAGCTCGTCCGGGATCGACTGCATGAACTGCCGCATCAGGAAGACCCCGAAGGCGCCCGCCGCGAACGGCAGCACCAGACCGGCGTACGAGTCGATCAGACCGAGCTTGCTCATCAGGACGAAGAGCGGCAGCAGCATCAGGTTGCCGGGCACCATCAGCGCGCCCAGCACCAGACCGAAGATCTTGTTCTGGCCGGCGAACTTCAGCTTGGCCAGCGCGTAGCCGAGCATCGAGCAGAACACCAGATTGCAGACGGTGACCAGCACCGCCACGATCACGGAGTTCATGAAGTAGAGCGGCAGGTCCAGCTTGTCGAGCAGCTCGCGGAAGTTGTCCAGCGTCCAGGTGGACGGAATCCAGACCGGCGGGCTGGCCGAGAGGTCGGTGGGGGTCTTGAAGGCCGAGACCGCCATCCACAGGAACGGCGCCGACATGACCAGCAGGGCGACCGAGAGCAGTACGTATACGAGGACGCGACCGGGGCGGACGCCCGAGCGCGGCTTCGCCGCCTGCGGTGCGGAGCCCTTGGACGCGGAGCCCTGCGCCGGGCGCTGCTCCTCCGACGGCGCCGTCCGCAGCGTGCCGGGTGCGTTGGTGGCGCTCATTTGGTGTTGTCCTTCAGCAGTCGGAGCTGGAGCACCGTGATGGCCATGATCACCACGAACAGGACGTACGCCATGGCACTGGCGTAGCCCATGTGGAAGAAGTTGAAGCCTTCGCGGTACATGTTCAGCGAGACGGTGAGGGTCGAGTCGGAGGGCCCGCCCTGGGTCATCACGAACGGTTCCTCGAAGACGTTGAGGTAGCCGATGGTGGTGATGATCGTGGCGTAGAGCATCGTCGGCCGCAGCAGCGGGACGGTGATGCCCTTGAACTCGCCCCAGACTCCGGCGCCGTCGAGCCGCGCGGCCTCCCGGACCTCGGTCGGGATGGCCTGGAGGCCGGCGATGAAGAGCACCATGACCGTGCCGACGTTCCGCCAGACGGCCATGGCGATCATCGACGGCATGGCGAGCGTCTCGGACCCGAGGAAGTCCGGCCCGGTCAGGCCGACTTCGGAGAAGAGACCCGCGATCAGGCCGTCGCTCGGGTCGAGTACGAACCGCCACACCACGGCGACCGCGACGATGGTGGTGACCACGGGGACGTAGAAGCCCACCCGGAAGAACGTCCGGGCGCGGTCGATGCCGTTGTTCAGCAGTACGGCGACGACCAGGCCGATCCCGATGGTCAGCGGCACACCCACGACCACGAAGTACGCGGTGTTGAGCAGCGACCGCAGGAACTTCTCGTCGCCGAAGAGGTCGACGTAGTTCTCGAAGCCGATGAAGTTCGCGTCCCACGGGTGCGTCACGTTGCGCAGCCCGAAGTCTGTGAAGCTCATCACCAGGGTGGCGAGGATCGGGAAGGCCATGAAGACGAGGAAGAGGACGAGGAACGGGGTGGAGAAGAGCCAGCCCGCCGCGTTCTGCCTCCCCAGCGGCTTCTTGCGGACCTTGCGGTCCCGGGATGCGCCGGGCCCGGCGGCGGGCGACTTCGCGGTCGCCCGCCCTTCCGGTCCCTCGGCCGTCTGCGCGGCCGTTCCGGTCACGGTGCTCATGGCTCCTACTTCACGAGGCTTTCGATCTGGGACTGCGCGGTCTTCAGCGCGTCCTCGGCCGAAGCCTTGCCCTGGGTCACCTTGGCGATGGCCTGATCGACCTTGTCGGTGATCTCGGTCAGGTTCGAGAGGGTCGGCGACGCCTTGGCGGTGTCCATCTGCTTCTTGAAGACCTGGAGGTCGGCGTCGTCGGCGAGGGTGCCGGAGGTCCACGCGTTCGTGTTCGCCGGCAGGTCCTTGGTGCGCTCGTACCAGTCGGCCTGGCCCTCGGTGCCGGTCAGGTACTTGATGAATGCGGTGGCCGCGGCCTTGTGCTCGCTGTCCTTGGAGATCACCAGGGAGGAGCCGCCCGCCATCGAGGTGGAGGAGGCGTCGGCCGGCACGTTCGCCACGGCCCACTTGCCCTTCAGCTGCGGCTGGCCCTCGTCGAGGAGGGTCACGTGCCACGGACCGCCGAAGAACATCGGGACGCGGCCGTTGCCGAAGTCCTTCACCACGTCGTAGCCGGGCTGCACCGACTTGTTGGAGAGGCCCTTGTCGAAGTAGGAGCCGTACTCCTTCAGCGCCTTGACGGCGGCCGGGCTGTCGATGACGACCTTGCCCTTGTCGTCGATGATCGCGCCGCCCGCCGAGTACAGGAACGGGTAGAAGTTCTGCACCGTGTCCAGGCCGCTGGGCTGGATGGAGAGGCCCCACTTGGTGCCCGCGTCCTTCTGGTACGCGGTGGCGAGGGCCTGCATCTCCTTCCAGGTGGTCGGAGCCTTGGTGATGCCGGCCTTCTTCGCCAGGTCGGTGCGGTAGTAGAGGACGCGGGTGTCGACGTACCACGGCACGCCGTAGGCGGTGCCGTCCACCTCGCCCTGGCTCCAGCCCGCCGGGAAGTAGTCCTTCTCGGCGAAGGTCTTGGTGTCGACCGGCTCCAGCACACCGAGGTCGGAGAACTCGCCCATGTAACTGCCGCCCATCTGGGCCACGTCCGGCATGGTGCCGGCAGCGGCGGCGGAGACCAGCTTCTGGTGGGCGACGTCCCAGCCGACCGGGGTCACCTTCACCGTGATGTTCGGGTTGGCCTTCTCGTAGACCTTGGCGACGTCGGCGAGCTTCTCACCCTCGGCACCCATGGCCCAGACGGTCAGCGTCTGCTTCTTGTCGGCGGCGACGGAGGCGCCCCCGGAGCCGCCGCAGGCGGTGATACCGAAGGCGAGAGCCGCGGCTATCCCGGCGGAGACGGTGATTCTGGCGGTGCGGGGCATGGAGGGCTCCTCCTTGAGCAATCCGAATGTATGCGCTGCCTGTAAGCGCATACATCACTCTGCGACACGTCTTCGGAAATCCGCAAGGGGGTTCTGTGTCACATTCCGGCAAAGTGCCGGACGTGTGGAAGCCGGGCCTTTCGAACGGTAAACGTCATGTATGCGAAAGATGGGCCAATGTGACCGGTTCGTCATGGCCGCAGCAGGTGGCACCGGGTCCGGAGGGGTCGTTACTGTCGCGCGCATGCCCTCACTCGCCCACGCGTACTCCTTCGATCCCCGCCACGGTCACACCCGCGAAAGCCTGCTGAAGGTCCCTGCCCCCACCGCACCCGGGGACTTCGAGGAGTTCTGGCGCGCCCGGTACGAGGAAGCCCGCGCGGTCGACACCGCGCCGGAGCTCGGCCCGGTGGAGGAGGAGCGGGACGGGGTACGCGTCCACGGGGTGACGTACACCTCGGTCGGCGGGGTACGGCTCGGCGGCTGGGTCGCCCTGCCGTACGGCCCGGTGCCGGGCGGCGCACCCACGGCCGGGAGCGCCGGCCCTGCCCGGTACGGCTTCGTCGTCGGGCACGGCTACGGCGGACGCGACCGCCCCGGCCCGGATCTCCCGCTGCCGTTGCCGGGGGCGGCGGCCATCCTGCCCTGCGTACGGGGGATGGGCACCCGGGGACGGGTCACGGGCATCCCGGACACCGCCGACGCGCACGTCCTGCACGGCATCGGCGCCCGCGACACGTACGTCATCGGTGACTGCGTGGCCGACCTCTGGTGTGCCGCCTCCGCGCTGCTCACGCTCCTGCCGGAGCTGGACCGGCCCGAAGCGCCCCGCCTCGGCTACCTCGGCGAGAGCTTCGGCGGCGGGCTCGGCGCCCTCGCGCTGCCCTGGGACGCACGGTTCGGCGCCGCCCAGCTCACCGTGCCGACCTTCGGCAACCACCCGCTGCGCCTCACGCTCCCGTGCACCGGCAGCGGCGAGGCGGTACGCGCCCACCACCGGGCGCACCCCGAGGTCACCGAGGTGCTGGCCTACTTCGACGCGGCGACGGCCGCGACGCGGCTGACCGTGGCGACCCTGGTCGCGGCGGCCCTGTTCGACCCTGCCGTACCGCCGCCCGGCCAGTTCGCCGTGTACAACGCGCTGGCGGGGGTGCGGGAGCTCCAGGTGCTGACCGCCGGGCATTTCGCGTACCGGGGCATGGTGGAGGAGATCCGCGCACTGCGCGCCCACCGGGAGCGGTTCTTCGGGGAGCACCTGTGAAGGGGGGCGTGCGGGCCTCGCGGCCGTGCGGGGGCGGGGTCGCCGGCCGGACGTGTCACAGGGTCCGGCGGCCACCGCGCGAGAGCTGGCTCACGCCCATCACGGCGAGCCCGGCCATCAGGAGCAGGTTCCAGATCCACGCGGTCGCCGCGGGGACGGTGGACGAGCCGCCGCCCAGCACCAGGAGAACCGTGCCTTCCGTGAGCAGGGCGAGGGACACCAGCGCCTGGCCCCAGCCGAAGAGGCGGACGCGGCGGACCCGCCTCCGGTTGACGGGGAGCACCCAGCCCCGGGCTACCGCCGCGATACCGGAAGCGCCGATGGCCAGAGCGAACAGGACCAGCGGTATGCCCACGTAGAACTTCATGATCCCCCCGAGGCGCGCCGGGGGTCAGGCCCGGCCGACGGCGCGATCATGACACCAAGCCGGTCATCCCGTCCACAAGCCCCGAAGCGGCTGTCCCGCCCCGCGCCACACGCCCGCGCGTCCCCGGCCGGCCCCGCGCTACCCGCAGCCGCAGCTCTCGCGGCGGGCCAGGGTCACCGGGAGCTCCACCGAGACGGGGTCGCGGCCGGCGTCGCCGAGGCGCCGCACCAGCAGCTCCGCCGCCTCTTCGCCGAGCCGCCGTATCGGCTGGCGGACCGTGGTCAGGGTGGGACGCACGAGCCGGCTCAGCGGGATGCCGTCGAAGCCGGTCACCGCGATGTCCTCCGGCACCCGCACGCCCCGGCGTTCCAGCGCCTGGAGGGCCCCCACGGCCATCTGGTCGTTGGCGAAGAGCATCGCCTCGGGCCGGACGCCCCCGGCCTCGTCCGCGCGGTCGAGCAGCGCCTCGGCGGCGCGGGCGCCCTCCGCCTGGGTCATCATCGTGACGCGCAGCCCGGGCTGGTCCGGTACGGGCAGCCCGGTCTCGCGGCACGCCTGCCGGAAGCCGTCGAACCGGGCCTCCGCGTCGGGGGAGTCCGCCTCGCCGCCGACGAAGACCAGGCGGCGCAGCCCGTGGTCGTCGATGAGGTGCCGGGCGAGTTCGCGTTCCCCGTCCCGGTTGGCGACCTCCACGTGGTCGAGGTGGTCTATCTCGCGGGGGCCGGCGAGCATCACGACCGGGAGCCGCCGCGAGATGACGTCGAGGTCCTCGGTCGGCACGGTCCGCGCGAGGACCGCGAAGCCGTCGACCCGTCCCGCGACCTTGGCCACCAGGCTCTCCGGTCCGCCGTCGAGCGAGGCGGCGATCAGCAGGGCGTACCCGTGCCGCCGGGCGGCCCGTTCCATGCCCCGGATGATCTGGTCGGAGTAGAGCATCACGGCGTTGTCGTCGTCGCCGTCGCTCAGGGCCGCCGCCGTCTCGGCGTCCGGGTCGGCGTAGTCGGGGAAGCACAGCCCGAGTACGCCCGTGGTGCGGCTGGCCAGACCCCGGGCGTTCCCGCTCGGTACGTAACCCAGTTCGCGGGCCGCCGCCAGGACCCGCTCCCGGGTCTGGGGCCGGACCGAGTCCGGGGTGCGGTACACACGGGAGACCGTGGCGATGGAGACGCCGGACCGTTCCGCGACGTCGTACACCGTGGGGGCGCTCACTCGACCGGGACCGTCCGCTTCTTCGTTCGTGGCCGCATGCCCGAAGCATGCGCCTGCCTGCCTGCCTCTGATGCCGTGTCGCGCACGATCGGAAATGCGCGATGAAAGCGCATTCACCCTAGATCGCGGGGGTGTGGAGGCACAAGGTGACGTTCCGGACATCACCGGAAGGGGGCGTGGCGGGGTCGGTGCCCCGGCCGACGGGCGCTCGCGTGCGGTGGGCCGTCGAGGGTCGTGGTTCGGGTGGCCGGACGGGCCGGACGGGCTCGACAGGCCCGACAGGCCGGACGGGCCCGACAGGCAGGACGTGCCGGACAGGCAGGACGTGCCGGACGGTCCGGGCGGGCCGGACAGGTGAATATCGACAGGCAAACTTGCAAGATGGCTTACCCATCTTCTACGGTGAAGATATGCCCGATTCGACCGAAAACTCAGCCGCGCAGTCGAACACGCCCCCTGCGGACGACCCCGCTCCGGACGTGCTGGCCGTGCGGCTCGCGTCGGTGGTGAGCCGGCTGCTCCGCAAACTGCGCACCGAGTCCGCGGAGAGCCTCCTCACCCCGTCGCAGCGGTCCGTCCTGGCCCGGCTGGAGAGCGACGGGCCCGCCACCACGGCGGCCCTCGCGCGGGCGGAGTACGTACGTCCGCAGTCCATGCGGCTGACGCTCGCCGCGCTGGAGAGCCAGGACCTGGTCGAACGGGCCCCCGATCCCGAGGACGGGCGCAAGTCGCTCGTCTCCGTCAACGACGCGGGGCGGGCCACGCTCGCCGGTCTCCGGGCCGCCAAGCACGACTGGCTGACCGAGGCGCTCGCCGCCGGGATGGACGAGACCGAGCGCCGGGCCGTGGCGAAGGCGGTCACCCTCCTCGACCGGCTGGTGGAGCAGTGAGTTCCGCACGTGGCACCGAGGCCGCGACCCCGCCGCTCATACCCCCGGCGGCGACCGGAACCCCCGGTCCCGCCGCCCCGGCCGAGAGCGCGTCCCCGGCCACCGGACAGCCCGGCTTCGGCGGCCGCCTCACGGCGCCCCTGCTGATCGGCTCGCTGGTCAACCCGCTCAACACCACGATGATCTCGACCGCCCTGGTCGCGATCGGACACAGCTACTCCGTGGGCGCGGCCGGCACCGCCTGGCTGATCTCCGTCCTCTACCTCACCAGCGCCGTCGCGCAGCCGGTGCTCGGCAAGCTCGCCGACTCCATCGGCCCGCGCCGGGTCTTCGTCGCCGGACTGGTCGTGGTCCTGGTATCCGGGCTGGTGGGCGCCTTCGCCCTCTCCTTCACCTGGCTGCTGGTCTCCCGGCTGCTGCTGGGCATCGGCAGCGCCGCCGCCTATCCGGCCTCGATGTCGATCCTGCGCCACGAGGGCCTGCGGGTCGGCCGTACGCCGCCCCGCCCGGTCCTCGCCCGGCTCTCGTTCGCCGCGGTCGGCAGCACCGCCGTCGGCCCGACGCTCGGTGGCGTGCTGGTGATGCTCGTCGGCTGGCGGGGCATCTTCGCGGTCAACGTGCCGGTCGCGCTGATCGCGCTCGTCACCGCGATCCGGTGGATCCCGGCCGACCGGCCCCGGGTGCGCGCCGAGGACGGCAGCCGCCCGAAGACCGACATCGACCCGCTCGGCATCGGGCTCTTCTCCACCGCCCTCACGCTGCTCGCCTTCTTCCTGCTCGACCTGGCGCACCCGAACTGGTGGCTGCTGCTGCCCTTCGTGGTGGTCGGCGCCGTGCTGATCCGGTGGCAGCTGCGGACCCCCAAGCCCTTCATCGACCTGCGGGTGCTCGTCTCCAACGGCGCGCTCACCCGCACCTACCTGCGGCACGGCCTTGGCTACCTGCTCGTCTACTGCGTGATGTACGGCCTGACGCAGTGGCTGGAGGAAGTCCGCGGGTTCTCGTCCGGCGAGACCGGGCTGCTGATGCTCCCGATGTCCATGGCCGCCCTGGCCTGCTCGCTCCTCGGAGCCCGTACGAAGGGCATCCGGGGGCCGCTCGCGCTGGCCTGCCTGCTGCTCACCGGCGGGGCCGTGCTGCTGGGCTTCCTCTCCGGGAGCTCCCCGCTCGTCCTGCTGCTGCTGGCGGGCGCCTGCTTCGGCATCCCGCAGGGGCTGATCGGCACGAGCAACCAGGCGGCCGTCGCCCAGTTCGCCCCGGCCGAGTCCATCGGCTCGGCCGCCGGGCTCCAGCGCACCGCGCAGTACATCGGCGCGATCACCGCCTCCAGCATGATCGCCCTCGCCTACGGCCAGGCCGCCACGGACGCCGGTCTGCACCTCATGGCGTGGATCGCGGCCGGACTCGGGGTAGTGCTGATCGTCCTGACCCTCACCGACCGTGCGCTGCGCACCCCGCACGCCTCCTGAAGACCACCCCCCCCACCCGAACGACCGCACCGCCCCGGCCCCGCGACCGACGGGCCGGACCACAGAACAAGGAGTACGTCCCATGACCGCCACCACCCTCGACGCGAAGACCGCGCTCGTCGTCATCGACCTGCAGAAGGGCATCCTGGAGCTCCCGATCATCCACTCGGGTGACGAGATCGTCGCCAAGGCCGCCGAGCTCTCCGAGGCCTTCCGCGCCAAGGACCTGCCCGTCGTCCTCGTCCGTGTGACCGGTGGCGCCCCGGGCCGCACCGAGGCCGGCCACGGCGGCGGGCAGCCGCCGGCCGACTGGGCCGACCTGGTCCCCGGCCTCGGCCGTCAGGACAGCGACATCGTCGTCACCAAGCAGCAGTGGGGCGCCTTCTACGGCACCGACCTGGACCTCCAGCTGCGCCGCCGGGGCGTCACCCAGATCGTGCTGCTCGGTGTCGCCACCAGCATCGGTGTCGAGTCCACCGCCCGCTTCGCCCACGAGTACGGCTACCACGTGACCGTCGTGACCGACGCGATCAGCGACATGGACGCCGGCTCCCACGCCAACTCCGTGGAGAAGGTCTTCCCGCGCCTCGGCGAGACCGCCACCACCGCGGAGATCATCAAGCTCCTCGGCTGATCCCTCCCCGCGCACCGCCCGTACGCGCGTACGGGC
>NZ_JBHWZJ010000189.1:0-13787 GCF_042728415.1 Streptomyces sp. NPDC060198
TCGTCCTCCCAGCTGTCCCAGAGCCTGCGGAGGACCTCGACGTAGTCGGCGGCCTCGGCGAACAGCTCGCGCACCAGCTTCTGGGCCTCGGGCAGCAGGTAGTCCTGCGGACGGAACGGCGGCAGCACCCGGCGGCCGAAGTGTGCCGCCTCGTGCCCCGCGGCGGATACCTTGACCCGGACTCCGGCGCGGCCGGAGCTCACGAAGTCCAGTGTCGCGACGGCCTTCGCCAGGTGGAACGGCTCGGTGTGGGTGGCCACCACACTCGGCACCAATCCGACGTGCCGGGTCAGCGGCGCCACCCTGGAGGCGATCAGGACCGCGTCGAGACGGCCGCGCACCTGGTCGGTGCGCCGGTCGTCGGCGGTCGGGTCGGTGGACTGGAGCGACAGCGCGTCCTCGAAGGTGACGAAGTCGAGAAGGCCTGCTTCCGCCTCCCGCACGGCGTCCAGCCAGAAGGCGGCGGTGAAGAGTTCGCGGGCACGGGACTCCGGCTCGCGCCAGGAGGCGGGGTGCCAGCCCGTGCCGTCCAGTGCCACGGCGAGATGGAGGGGTTCGGGAGGTGAGGCGGGGGACTGCGACATGTCGGGGAAGAACCTTTCCTGATCGGCTGGGGAGTACGGAGGCGGCGGACCGGTTCCGGTCGCGTGCCCGCTGGGGGCGGAGGTCAGTTCCCCGGCGCGGTGGCGCGGTCACCGCCGGGGACGCGGACCACGGCGAAGAGGGTGCGCCGGCGCAGGGCGAAGCCGATCGAGAGGTAGAGGCGGATGGCGTTCTCGTTGTCGCCCGCCGCATGCAGGAAGGGAACGTCCCCGCGGTCCCGGATGCCGTCGGCGACATGCCGGACCAGCCGGGTGGCGAGCCCCTCGCCGCGATGTCCGGCGTCCGTGCAGACGGCGCTGATCTCGGTGTGGCCAGGGGGCCGCAGCCGTTCCCCGGCCATCGCCACCAGCCGTCCGCCGCGCCGGATTCCCCAGTAGGCGCCCAGCTCGATGGTGCGCGGGAGGAATGGTCCCGGCTTGTTCCGGCTCACCAGGTCCAGCATCTCGGGCACGTCGGCCGTGGTCAGCCGGACGGCTTCCGGATCGGCCCGCGTGAGCAGGGTGTCGGCGACGAGCTGTACGCCCTCCGCCCGCTCCACGGTCTCCCAGTGCTCCGGCACAGCGCTGATCCCGGTCACCGCCGTCTGCGTACCGGGTCCGAGAAGCGCCGCCAGATCGTCCCAGGCGCGCGGGTCCGAGGAGTCGCCCAGCGCCACGAACGGGGCGACGTCCGTCTGGTAGCGGGCGGCGGAGCCGACGATCTCCGCGAAGCGGCGGTGCGCTCCGGTGAGGGCGGCCCAGGCGGCGTTGTCCAGCACGTGCGGTCCGGACGGTGTGGGAACGGGATCGAGGCGGAGGAGCGACTGCGCCGGCTGGAGGTCGGTGGACATGTGTGGCCGTTCTTCCTTCGGTGGGTCGTGCCGGTCTCCGGCACGGTGGACAAGGGGCGGACCGCGTCAGCCGACGGCGGCGGGCAGGGGGCGCCCGAGGACGAAGCGCTCGGCCGCGGACCGGCCTTCGACCAGGTCCGCCGCCAGCTCGCCGATGGCGGGAGCGAATTTGAAGCCATGACCGGAGAAGCCGGCGAGCACCGTCACCGGACCTCGCCGGTCGACCACGAAGTCGTGGTCGGGGGTGGACGTGTAGAGGCAGGTGACCGGCTCGGGGTGGGCCCGGGCCAGGCCGGGCAGCCAGGCACGCACGTAGCGCTCCAGCCGCTCGGCCGCCGCCGGGTCAGGTGTGCGGTCCCGGTGGTCGGGGTCGACCACCGGCCCGACCGCATGGAACCCGACCTTGACGCCGTCCTCGCTGCCGAGCCCGTACACCCCACCCGGTTCGTCGAATCCGGCGCCCGGATGGTGCACGAAGGCCGGCCATTCCAGCGCGTCGTCCACCGCGAAGTGCAGCGGCTGTTCCTGGGTGACCCGCAGCGGCGGCAGTCCGTCCACCAGGTCCGGCAGGAAGGACGGCGACCAGCCGCCGACCGCGACCACGGCCGCGTCCGCGACGACCGGGCCGCCCTCCTCGGTCTCGACGGTGACGCCGCGTCCCGTCCGGCGCAGCGCACGTACCCGTACCCCGTGCCGTACGTCGGCTCCGAGGCCCGCCGCAGCCGAGAGCAGCGCCGCCACCGAGGCGTCGGCGTGCAGCCGGCCGCCCTCCGGGTGCAGCAGCACGGTCGAGTCGGCACGCAGCCCGGGCCAGCGCTCGGCCGCCTCCGCCGGGCTGAGCACCAGCCCCGGCCGACCGGCCGCCCGCAGGGCGTCGGCCAGTTTCCCCACGGTCCGGGGCGACCCGTGGTCGACCGCTCCGGTGAGCGTCAGTACCGGCCTGCCCGACTCCTCCTCCAGCCGCCGCCACAACGGCAGCGCCCGCAGGGCGAGCCCGACGTACCAGGGATCGGCGTACGTCAGCCGGAAGATGCGGGAGCTGCCGTGCGAGCTCCCCCGGTCGTGGCCGGGACCGAACCGCTCCAGCACCGTGACCCGGTGGCCGCGTTCCGCCAGCCGCCACGCGGTCGCCGCGCCCATCACCCCACCACCGACGATCACCACGCTGGGTGCCATGACGGATCTTCCTCTCCGCGTTCTCGCGTTCGAGCACACCCCGGCTCGATCGGGGTGCGGTGTCCCGGTGGATCAGGAGTTGGTGATCGGCAGGCCCGGAGGGTTGACCTCGGCCTTCTGCACGGCCTCGTCCTTGAGGTTCCACGCCTCCAGCCACTTCGCGTACTGGCCGTTCTCGATCAGGTAGTTGATGGCCTCCGCAAGCGGCTTGGCCAGGCCGCTGTCCTTCTTCGCCGTGGCGCAGATCAGCCCCTGGAGCGAGGCACCGGCACCCGAGTACGTACCCCCGCTGCGGGTGGCCTGCGGGGTGCTCGCGGACTGGGTGATGTGGTAGGCGATGGCGGGATTCGGGCCGAAGTACCCGTCGATCTTCTTCGAATTGAGCGCCAGATAGGCGCTGTTGTTATCCGCGAAGTACTTGACGTCGAGCTTCTTGCCCTCGGCCTTCAGCTTGTCCCGCCACTCCAGCAGGATCTTCTCCTGGTTGGTTCCGGAGCCCACGGCGATGGTTTTGCCGGCCAGGTTCTCGTAGTCACCGTCGAAGCTCCAGTCCGCTTCCTTGCTCACCTCGAAACCGAGGTTGTCCTGGCGGTAGCAGGCGAACTCGTACTTCTTCTTGCGCTCTTCGGTGTCCGTGATGTTGGAGAAGCCGGCTTCCGTGCGCCCGCTGTCGATCCCCACGAAGAGGTTCTCCCAGGTCGCGTTCTTCGGCTCGGGCTTCAGGCCGAAGACCGCGGCGACCAGGCGGCCGAGGTCGGGCTCGGAGCCGGTGATCGTCTTCTGGTCGTCGCCGACATAGCCGAGCGGCGCGGACCCGGCGGGGAGCATGCCCAGACCGATGGTGAACTTCCCGTCCTCGGTCACGGACTTCGGAAGCTGCGCGCGGATCGACGCGACCTCGGGCACGTCCAGCGTGATCTCCTTGGCAGCCCCGTTCGAGGCGGCGCCGATGACGACCGACCCCTTGGAGGCGCCCGGAGCGGCGGCGGAGTCCTCGGTGTCGCTGTCCCCGCAAGCGCTGAGTCCGGCGGCGAGAGCGAGGACGGTGCCGGCGGTGGCGAGGGTGGTCAGGCGGGATCTGCGGCGGGACATGTCGTTTCCTTGAGGGTGATGGAGCACTGGTGAGAGGACACGTGGGGGAGGGGAGAGGAGGGGTAATGCCCCTGCTCCGACCGATGGCTGACGATGGATCGGACCGAGGTCAAGCGACATGACGAACGATCAGAGGACCTTTCCCAGGAACTCCCTGGTGCGGACCTCGCGCGGGTTGTCCAGCACGTCGGCCGGCTTCCCCTGCTCGACGATCACGCCGTGGTCCAGGAAGACGACCTGGTCGGCGACCTCGCGGGCGAACCCGATCTCATGGGTCACCACGATCAGCGTCGTACCGCCGGTCGCCAGCTCCTTGATGACGGAGAGGACTTCACCGACGAGCTCCGGGTCGAGTGCCGAGGTCGGCTCGTCGAAGAGGATCACACCGGGGTCGAGGGCGAGCGCCCGTGCGATGGCGACGCGCTGCTGCTGACCACCGGACAACTGGCGTGGGTAGCTGTCGGCCTTGTCCGCCAGCCCCACCCGGTCGAGGAGGGCCCGGGCAGACTCGCGGGCACCCTCGCGGTCGGCGAGACCGATGGCGATGGGCGCGGCGGCGACGTTCTCCACCACCGTGAGATTGGGGAACAGGTTGAAGTTCTGGAAGACGAAACCGATCCGGCTGCGCTGCGCCCGGATGGTGCGCTCGGGCAGCTCCTTCAGCCGGCCGCGGTGGTGCCGTACCCCGATCGGCTCTCCGCCGACCGTCACGTGCCCGATGTCCAGCTTCTCCAAGTGGTTCACCGCACGCAGCAGCGTCGACTTGCCGGACCCGGACGGCCCGAGGATCACCGTCACCGACCCGGGCTCGACCGTCAGATCGATGCCGCGCAGGACCTGGTTCTCACCGAACCACTTGTGCGCCCGGTGGATCTCCACCGCCACCGGCTCTGCGCGGACGGGGTTCTTCGTGCTCTGCGGGGTGGTGACGCTCATGTGCTCGATCCGATCGAGGTCCGGGACCGGGCGGTCCGGATGGTGGCCCGGAATCTCTGCAGCGGGGTCGGGGGTACGGTGCGCAGCGCGCCCCGCGAGTAGTGGCGCTCCACGTAGAACTGGATCACCGAGATGACGCTGGTGAGGATGACGTACCAGAGGGTGGCGACCAGCAGCAGCGGGACGATGTCCCCGGAGTAGGTGGAGCCAAGGCTCTGGACGGTGCCGAACAGATCGAGCAGCGAGACGTAGAAGACCAGTGAGGTGCCCTTGACCAGCCCGATCAGCTGGTTGACGTAGGAGGGCACGATCACCCGGAGCGCCTGTGGGAAGACGATGCGGCGGAACTGGTAGCCGCGCGGCAGGCCGAGCGCCGAGGCCGCCTCGTGCTGTCCCTGGTCCACCGAGAGCACCCCGGACCTGACCACCTCCGCGGCGTACGCGGCCTCGTTGAGGCTGAGGCCGACCACGGCGACGGTCATGTCGGTGGCGAGCCGGGACTCGTCGAACTCGAAGAAGGCCGGTCCGAAGGGAACCCCGAGGCTCAACGTCTGGTACAGCGCGCTGAAGTTGTAGAGGAAGAGCAGAACGACGATCAGCGGGACCGAACGCAGCAGCCAGATGTAGACCCAGGAGACGGACCGCAGTACCGGATTGGGCGACAGCCGGCCCAGTGCGAGGACCACCCCGCCGATCAGGCCGAACACCGCGCTGAGTGCGGCGACTTCGAGGGTGATCAGCAGACCGTCGAGTATCACCGGACGGAAGAACCAGTACGAGAACCGGCTCCACTGGTAGAACGGGTTGCTCACCAGGCCGTGGACGAACTGGGCGACCAGGACGACGACCACCGCGGTGAGCACCCATCGCCACGGGTGGCGCAGCGGAAGAACCCGCTCGGCGGCCAGACGCGGGTCGTGTGCCGACGTGACGAGGGCGGCGTCCTTCGGAGCCGGTGGCTCTCCGGGCGGGGCGGAGGGAGAGCCGGCGATGACCGGATCTTCCGGGGGCGCGGACGTCTCGGGCATGGGTGCTCCAGCGGTCAGGGGTGGCCGGACGGCGCGCGGCACGCGGTCGGGCTGAATCGGGAACCCTGGCCGGAGTCCCGGGCAGGGTCGCGGGGAAGCGCGAGAGGGCGGGGCGGACGGGGTCCGGCCGGTCGGTCAGCAGCCGCAGTGCGGTGCGCAGGCCGGCAGCCCGCAGGTACACGAGTGGCAGGCACGGCACGTGCCGCACACGTGCGACGGCGTACGCGAGGAGGCGGGGGACAGCGTGGCGGACGGCACGAGGGAGCGGAGGCGGCGGACGCCTGCCGTCCTCTCCGGTGCGCTCTCCATGCTGGTCATCCTGGTTCTCTCTGCCGCGGTGGGCGAGCCGCTGGGGCACGCTCGGTGGTACGGGCGACACACGGGGTCGTGGCCGCCGGACCGCCGGGGAATCACCGGGCCGGTCCGGCGTCAGTAACCCATGTGGGGGAAAGGGCGTCAATGCGCACCGGAGTCGTGTGAACAGGTTTCCGGACAGGCCCGGCGTTGCGTGGATGTGCGGCCCATACCGCCCTGACCAGCGAAAACACCATCAGGGAAGCGAGCGGGCGTTGCGTTGGGGTGGGTTCCGGGCGCTCCGTGGGGCGGCCTTCATTTCGTGATCCTGTAACACGGGCTTCATGCCTGGTCATACGGCCCACACGGCGACCGGAGCCTCTCCGGCGGGCGGCGGGCGGCGGGCGGCGCGCAGTCGCGACGCGCGCCGCGTCCGTCCGGTCAGGAGGAGCCACCCCCGCGCGAGCCCGGGGCGGAGCCGGTGCGGCTCACGACCGTCCCGCGAACGGGACGGTCGCCGAGGGAGCGGTGGCGCTCGCGTACGGGTGCTGCCACAACCCGCGCCGCGCGAGGACGGGCAGGACGCCCTCCCCGAACCAGTACGCCTCCTCCAGGTGCGGGTATCCCGACAGGACGAACTCCTCGATGCCCAGCGCCTGATACTCGGCGATCAGGTCGGCGACCTCCTCGTGCGAACCGACCATCGCCGTGCCCGCGCCGCCCCGCACCAGCCCGATGCCGGCCCACAAATTCGGATGGATCTCCAGCCCGTCCCGGCCCCCGCCGTGCAGCGCGAGCATCCGGTGCTGCCCCTCCGACTCGCTGCGTGCGAGCCCCTCCTGCACGGACCGGACGGTCTGTTCGTCGAAGCCGGCCAGCAGCCGTCCGGCCTCGGCCCACGCCTGCTCGGAGGTGTCGCGGGTGATCACGTGCAGCCGGATGCCGAAGCGTACGGTCCGCCCCTCCTCGGCGGCGAGCTTCCTGATCCAGGCGATCTTCTCGGCGACGGCCGCCGGCGGCTCGCCCCAGGTGAGGTAGACGTCACTGTGCCGGGCCGCGACCACGCCCGCGGCGGGGGACGATCCGCCGAAGTAGATCTCGGGGACGGGCTCGGGCACCCGTATCAGTTTCGCGTCCTGGACCCGCAGGTGCTCACCCGTGTGGTCCACGGTCCTGCCCTGCCACAACTCCCGGACGATGTGCAGGAATTCACCGGTGCGCGCGTATCGACCGTCCTTGTCGAGGAAGTCGCCGTAGGCGCGCTGCTCGTGGCTCTCGCCGCCGGTGACGATGTTCAGCAACAGCCGGTTGCCGGTGAGTCGTTGGTACGTGGACGCCATCTGCGCCGCGAGCGTCGGCGACACGGAGCCGGGCCGGAAGGCCACCAGGAACTTGAGGCGTTCGGTGTGCTGGCTGATCAAGGCGGTGGTGAGCCAGGCGTCTTCGCACCAGGCCCCCGTCGGGGTGAGCGCGCCGACGAAGCCGAGATGTTCGGCCGCGAGCGCGATCTGGGTGAGGTAGGGGACGCTCGGCGGACGGTCGCCGCCCGCCGTCGTGACGGGCGTACCGTGACCGCCTCCCACGACGTGCCGGCTGTCGCCGTTGGTGGGGAGGAACCAGTGGAAGGTGAGAGACATGGGGAGGACCCTTTCGGTGCGGGGAGTCGGGGAGTCGGGGAAGTGGAGGGACGGAGACGCGGGACTGCGGGGTCGTGGGGACGGTGGGATCGCGGTCCCGTCGGGCACGTGCCGGTCAGAGGAGTCCGTGGCGGGGCGGGCGGGTGCCGTTGAGCGCCCAGCGACCCAGGTGCTGCACCTTCCAGCGTGTCGGGTCGTGCAGGGTGTGGGTCCGGGCATCACGCCAATGCCTGTGCAGATTGAGGGAGTCGAGCGCGGCGCGGGTACCCGCTACCTCGAAGAGTGCCGAGCCGGTCTCGACCGCCGCTTGGGCGGCGACGACCTTCGCCGCCGCGACCGCGAGGGACGCCTCGGCGGCCAAGTCGTCGGTGAGATCGGCCTCCGCGCGGTCGACCGCACGTGCCGCCTCCGCGAGCAGGGCGTCGGACGACCGTACGCGCAGCGACAGTTCGCCGAACCGCTGGATGAGGAGCGGGTCGTCGGACGCTCTCTCCACCCCGCTCTCGAACCAGGGACGGCTCTTCGTGCGGACGAAGGCGGCTGCCTCCTCCAGAGCGCCCGCAGCGATCCCCGCGTCGATGGCCGAGTGCAGCAACTGGGCGACGGCTCCGTGCAACTGCGGACCCCGGAAGGTGAGATGGTGCGGCACCACCCGGTCGGCCGGCACGCGGACGCCGTCGAGCCGGACCGTTCCGCTCGCCGTGGTGCGCTGCCCCATCCCGTCCCAGTCGTCCACCACGGTGACACCGTCAGCGGAACGCGGTACGTAGGCCACCCACAGCTCCTCGTCGTCACCCCTGGCCAGCACGGGTATCCAGTGCGCGTAGAGGGCCCCGGTCGAGTAGTGCTTCTCCCCGGTCAGCAGGAAGCCGCCGTCCTCGCCCGCCGTGAGCCGCGTCCGGATGTCCTGGACGTGCTTCGTACCAGCCTCGGACTGGGCATTGCCGAGACGGCGGCCGGCCAGTACCTCGCCGAAGAAGAACCGGCGCTGCTCCTCGCTGCCCCGGGCACGCAGCACGTTGACGTACACGAAGTGACTCTGGGGGATCTGCGCGAGGCTGGCGTCGGCCGAGGCGAGGGTTCGTACGACACGGGCCAGGGTGGTGTGGCGTACACCGGCTCCGCCGTACGCCCGGGGCACCGTGACGCCGAGGAGCCCCGAGGCGGAGAGGCGGTCGAGTTCGGCGTGCGGAAGCCGACGCTCCGCATCGCGCGCGGCGGCTCCCGAGCGGAACTCGGCGGCCAGTTCGGACGCGAGGGCGAGCGCCTCCGCGTCGTCGCGGACGACATGGGCGGCGGGAGGGAATTCGGAGGGAGCGGCCATCGGTACTCCGGAGATCGGGTGCGGACGCGCGGTCGGGGGGAGGGCGGGACACGTGCGGATGGGGAGGGCGTCGGCGAGGGGTGATCCCGCGACGCGCAGGGCGAGGTGAACGCCCTTTGCCGGCGAGGGCGTCACCGGCTGTCGGGCGTGGACGCGGCGGGACGCTCCGCAGCCCGTCCCGGGTGCGCCCGTCGCGCGACGACGCTCGCGGTGCGTCGGAAGAGGCGGAACGGCCGGGAGAAGCCCCTCGGACCCGCTGTGGCAGGACGGTCAGCGGCCGTGGCCGGGACGGCATCCGTGGCCGGGGCGACAGACGGCGCTGGAGACACGCGCGAGGTCGACATGGCGCCGCCGCGTGAGGTCCACTCGCTTGTCCATGTCACCGATCCGCTCGCAGGAGGTGGAGCCGTCCGAGCAGGCCCGAACCACTCGCCCGGCGCGGGCCCGTGCCACCGGGGAAAGCGATCCGCGCGCGACCCTTCCGGCCGCCCGCCGCCCGTTCCCGTCAGGGAGCGTACCGGCAGTCGGGGCGTGGGCGGGAGCCCGCATCGGCCTACCGTCGACCAGGTCTCTCTCCATCCCTCCTCGCGACGGCGGCTGTCGGGCCTGCTCAGGCGGTGACCTTGCCCCGCTCGTCGGGGGAGGGCCGGCCCTTCCCCGGTCAGGCGCGGGGCACCGGTGGCGATGTCGTCGGCGAGACGGGCGGTCCCCATCTCGGTCGCCACGACCACGTCGTCGCCCCAGGCCACGGATCACCGGGCGTCCAGGTCCCGGCCGCCGCCATTGCGCTCACGGCGCTCCTTCACCCATCGGCTCGTGAGGTTCGGAGTGTGAGGCGGCACCGGGTTGCCGCGACAGGTCAGCGGGCTGGAAGAAGGTCACATGCGTGGCGGGAACCAGCGTCCACCGCAAGGCCGTTCACCCTGTGATCACCGCCGCTGTCGAGGCCGGACGCGGCACGCGCGGGTCGGTGACGACCCGGCAGCGGGTCCACCCGCCCGCCTCCATCGCCGGATACGGGACTTCCACCGGGTGCCGGACGGGTTCGCCCAGACCGTGGGCGGCGGTGTACCCGTCGTCGTACACCGTGCCGAGATACCTTTCGGGCCCGTCGGGGAAGACCGTGACCACGACCGCCTCCGGGTGTGTACGCGCCGCCCAGGCGGACACCAGGGCGACGGCCCCGGTGCTCCAACCGCCGCTGACGAAGTTTCCCGAGGCGAGCCGCCGGCAAGCGTCCACCGCTTCGGCCGGGCCGACCCAGTGAACCTCGTCGAACGCCTCGCGGACGACATTGCGCGGCCGGATGCTGCTGCCCAGCCCGCGCATCAGGCGCGGGCGGGCGGGTGGGCCGAAGATCGTCGAACCCGTCGCGTCGACCCCCACGAGCCGCAGACCGGGCAGGCGCCGACGGAGCGGTCCCGCGATCCCGGCGCTGTGGCCTCCCGTGCCGACACTGCAGACGAGGATGTCGATCCGGTCGAGCCGGCCGGTGAGCTCGGACGCGAGTGAGGCGTAACCGGCCACGCTGTCGGGGTTGCCGTACTGATCGGGCCAGTAGGCCCCGGGAGTCCGGTGCAGCAGTTCCCGGAGCCGGGCCAGTCGGGCGGCCTGCCAGCCTCCCTGCCGCGTTGGGCGGTCCACGAACTCCAGCCGGGTTCCGTAGGCGCGGAGCAACTTCCTCATGGACGGCTCGAGTTCGGTGTCCACTACCAGGGTGACCGGGTGCCCCAGGGCCTGTCCCGCGAAGGCGAGGCCGATCCCGAGCGTTCCGGAGGTCGATTCCAGCACGGGTGCGCCGGGCAGAAGTTCGCCGCGTTCCCTTGCGCCCAGCAGCATCGCGACCGCGGGACGTGCCTTCATGCCTCCGGGGCCCAGCCCTTCGAGCTTCGCCCAGAAACCGGGATGGGGCCCCGCGAGATCGGTGGTGATGCGGGCCAGCGGCGTCCGGCCCACGAGAGCGAGCAACGCACGGTTCTCCACCGGAGCGTGGACGGCCGTGGTCACGGAGTGGCTCCGGTGTGTCCGTCGTAGAGGTGGACGGAGCTTGGGCCGCCGTCCAGCCAGAAGAACGGGTACGGCTCGGCGCACACCGCCGTGACGCCCGACCCGATGAGTCGGGGCAGCACCGCGCTGCCGGTCTGTGCGAACATCACCAGCGGTTTGCCTTCTTCTTGGGCGTGGACACGCAGATCCTCGAACGTGCCGTTTCCCAGGGTCATTCCGGAGGCGAGTACGGCGTCGCAGTGGTCCAGGGCCTCGATCGCATCCGTCACCACGGGTTCGCCCCACTCCGTGATGCCGCCCTTGAAGTCGCACGGCACATAGTCGAGCCCGCGCGTACGCAAGGCCTCCAGAAGGGAGTTGACGACGCCCACCACCAACACCCTCCGCCCGGGCGGAAGTCGCAGCAGGCTCACGACGGCTCGCGCCCGAGCCCGCGATCTGAGCAGTGAACTGCCGCCTGGTAGAGCACAGGTCAGAGCACCGGAGACGGGACCGTGTCGATGGGTGTGCATCAGATAGGCGTCCAGAGCGGCCACGCGGACCGGCAGGAGCGGGTGCCCGAGCAGGCTGCAGGCATCGGAGCCGGCGCACTCCGCCACGACGTGGC
This sequence comes from Streptomyces sp. NPDC060198, assembly GCF_042728415.1. Taxonomy (NCBI): domain Bacteria; kingdom Bacillati; phylum Actinomycetota; class Actinomycetes; order Kitasatosporales; family Streptomycetaceae; genus Streptomyces; species Streptomyces sp. NPDC060198. The sequence continues at coordinate 11,534 of NZ_JBHWZJ010000189.1, forward strand.
CCGGCAACGTACCCGGTTCCACCGCACACGAACCCACCGCTCCGGCCAATCGCAGGCTCAACACCTCGTTGCGGTAGCCGGTGTTCCTCCCGTCGTGGCGCACGGCCTGGTGCGTGGTGAAGGCCGAGGTGATCCGCAGGTCGTCCGGCAGGGGGCCGAACTCCCCGGACACGACCCGCTCGACGAGTTCGGGGTACGAGCCCGCGGCGCCGGGGCGGGCCGTGGGCGTCCCGGCCGGACTCGCGCACATCAGGGGGGTCATGGCGTCTCCTTCGTGGGGCGGGGTGGTCCGGGCGCGGCGGCGTGAACCCGGTTGGGGGGTGGGCACCCTGAGGGGCCACGTTATCGACAATCATTTTCATTGTCATCTGCGCTGACCGGCGGAGGCGATGCCGTGTCGAGCCGCAGGGCTCGAGTGGCATGGTCCGAGCCGGGAGTGCGTCGGGAGAGCCCGGATCGGACGTCTCCGTCTCCGCGAGGCGAGCGGAACCGGCGGCGTCGTGCCCGCCTGTCGGGGGAGACCGGGGTGTCCGGCATCATGAGGCATGCTTCCGGATCACTGGCACCTCACCCGCGACGTGGACGACTTCCTCGCCCGGGCCGGGGAATTCCTGCGCTCGCGTCCCGCCCTGCACAACACGCCGCTGACGGACATCGAAAAGCTGAGGATGCGTCGATCGATCGAACGCGACTTCGAAGCCGGCGTCTTCGGCCGACTGGTGTCGGAGGGTGAGGTCCGTGCGATCTTCTACCTCACACCGCGCGGACGTCTCGGCCTCACGCCCCTCTCCGGCGGGCAGACCGACACCCTCGCGGTCCAGCTGGCCGGCCTCGGTCACAGCCCCTCCCACGTCATCGCCGACCAGGACACCGCCGGGGCTTTCGCCGAATCGTGGCAGCGGACCACGGGCGCGGTGCCGGTGCCTTTCTGGCGGACCCATCTCTACCGTCTCGGCGCGCTCACCCCGCCGCGACCGGGCCCGGAGGGCCGGGGGCGCCGTACGGGCGGCGGGGACCGCGAGCGCGTCGTGCGGTGGTGCCGCGCGTTCTGCGTCGATGTCGGGGAACAGCCCTCGATCGAGCTGATCGACGCCGGCTCCTGGGACGACTCGCGTTTCGGTGACAGGCACTTCACCTTCTGGGAGACCCCGGACGGCACCCCCGTGTCGATGGCTGCCGTGACCCCGGTCGTCGGCGGCATGGTCCGGGTGGACCCCGTCTACACCCCGGCCCGCCTCCGCGGTCGCGGCTACGCGGGAGCCGTGACGGTCGAGGCGAGCGGGGCCGCGCTGGCCGCGGGCGCGACGGACGTCGTCCTGTTCACGGACCCGGACAACCCCACCAGTAACGCTCTCTACCAGCGCATCGGATACACCCACGTCGCCGACTTCGCCGGGTACGAGTTCACTGAGCGAGCGATTCCGGAGGAGTCGGAGTCCGCAGGCGGTCGGTGAGTGCGGGGACGGGCCTGCCGGGGGGTGTCGTGCCATGCGGCGGCTTCGGCGCGAGGGTGCGCGGCCCGGCTCGCCTTTCGAGATTGCCCGCACCCCGGCCAACAGCTCATGGCTCGACCGGGCCGAGGACCGGTTCACCGTCCCGCGCTGCTTCGCCCTCGACGGCACCGACCACACCGGCCGCAAGACCAGAACGGCATGCGCCCCCGCTGCGTCACCCCGCGGAGCGATCACGCCGCAGACGCACGCCTGCGCACGGTCGTGACCAGAGCCGGTATCGCTCGACCGGCTGCTACCCGAACGACCCGTCAGCTCGACCGGCGAAGCTCTCGCAGCCGTCGTGCTCGAACCGCACTCGCCCGTCGAATGACGAGTCGGGGTTGCCGCACGCCCCGTAGTCCCGGCCGAGCTGCCCGCTCAACGCGATCCAGAAGCGGCATCCTCCGCACTGGGCGTCGTACCACTCGTCCAGGTAACCGGACTGCGCCGTCGAGCGGTTCGACGACGCTCGCCACCGCGCATGACACCGATCGTTGTGATCTTGATCGTCACCTGTCCAAGGCTGATTCTCATCCACTTTCGACGTCTCCCTTCGCTCGATTCGGCACCGTCAGCCCTCGCACACTTGGCAGTGATCCTCTCACCGAGAGACAGAGCGAAGGCTCTGTGATGCGGCACCGGCACGCCCGGCTCCGCGCCGGTCGGTCGCTGGGGTGACCGGCCGCCGAATACCGGGGCACCGGGTGCTGTGGGTCCCTCGGGAGGCCGTCGGGCTTCGTGCCGAGTGCGGTGGCGAGGAG
>NZ_JBHWZJ010000190.1:0-13736 GCF_042728415.1 Streptomyces sp. NPDC060198
CGCCAGTCGTCGGCGGCGCCTTGTGGCGCCGCCTGCCGGGCACTCTCCCAGGCGGCCGCCAAACGGGTGGCGATGGACCGGGTGGCGATGCGGACGACGTGGAGGGGTACGCCGCCGACGCGGCTGACGTCGCGCTCGTGCTCCTCGACGGACCGGCCCGCGACGCGTCCGTGGGCGAACAGGTGGGCGGCCCGGCGCAGGGCGGCCGCCCGCTCGTCCGGGGGCAGCGGGGTGGCCGCACGGAGCGCCGCGAGTGTGCGGTTCACGAACAGGCTGGGTACCAGGCTGAGTTCGGCGGCCGGAACGCCGCGCACGTCGGTGACGGTGAGGCGGTTTCGGGCCCGGTAGGGGCCGTTGTGGCCGAGCGCCTCCAGCACGACGGGAGGTGCGGTTCCGTCCGCGGGCGCCGGGCCGCCGGGCGGAGCGGACCCGGCCGGGCCGGTCGCCTCGGGTGCGGACATCAGTAGACCCCCTCGATGACCGGCTCGCTCTCGAACGTCTTGACGGGCGCGATGTCGGCGACGGAGTCGCCGAAGCCGCCCTTGGGCGGTGCCACCCGTACGGCGAGGTCGCGTTCCAGGTTGTTGGGCAGCAGGAAGGACCTGCTGAGGTGGTGCGCCACCACGCGTCCGCGTTCGCCGAGAGGGACGGGCTCACGGGTCTCGGGGTCGACGACCCCGAAGGTGACGTGCGGGCCGAGGGTGTCGAAGACGCAGGGGTCCTCGTCGCTCAGGCCGGGCCGCTCCCCGGCGAACCCGGCGATCATGGTGCTGCCGTAGTTGCCGGCGAGCACCGTGTCGGGGAAGACCTCGGTGCGGTACAGGTGGCGGGAGTCCGGGTCCATCTGGGTGCCGCCCCAGCGGATCGCCCGTACCTTCTCGTTGACCAGCTCGACGAGTTCCTCGCGCCGGGCGAGCCGCTCCAGCAGGGGCGGGGTGATGGTGAGCACGCCGATCTCCTGGGTGCGCAGGACGTCGGCGGCCTGGTCGATCACGTGCTCGGCGTACGCGGACGCCTCCGCGCCGCGGCCCTCGGCGATGCACCGCTTGACCCAGCGCGGGTCCAGGTCGACGGCGAAGCCGTGGCGCCCGAAGGTGGCTGCGGAGCGCCGGAAGTACTCGCCGACGATGTGCGGCCCGGTGGGGACCAGCCCGAGCCAGTCCGTGCCGCGCGGGAAGCCGTGCGCGTCCAGGGTGGCGTTGCTCCAGGCGAGCATCCGGTCGAGCCAGTCGCGCAGCAGGACGACCCGCTTGGGGACACCGGTGGTCCCGCCGCTCTCGAAGACACCGACCACGTCGGGGTGTTCGCCGTAGCCGCGGGGCACCAGGTCGGCGACCGGCGCGTGCCGCAGTTCACCGGCGACGTTCGGGAAGAGGGCGAGGTCGGCGAGGGTGCGGACGTCGGTGCGGGGATCGAAGTCCAGGGTGCGCGCGCGGTTCAGCCAGAACGGGGAGCCGGTGGCCGGGTCGAAGTGCCATTCCATGGCGGCGCGTACGAAGTCGTCCGGGTCGAGCCGGGTGTCCGGCGGCGGTTCCAGCAGGTCGGTGGGTTCGGCGATGTCCAGCGTCATGGTGCGTCCCCGGGGGTCTGTGGTCACGGGTGGGTGGAGCAGGCGACGGCGACGGGGTTGCCGTCCGGGTCCAGGACATGGGCGATGCGCTCGCCCCACGGCATGTCCGCGGGAGCGCGCAACAGCGTCACGTGGGCGTCGGCGAGCTGCTTGAGGGTGGTGTCGAGGTCGTCCACGAGGACGAACATCTCGAATCGCGGCCCGGGGCCGGGCGTGAGCCCGCACTGGGCGCGGGGCCAGTCGGTGGAGACCACGGCGAGTTCCGCGGTACCCCGTCGCATGCCGATGTAGGTGGGTTCGCCCTGCGGCGGGTTCCGGCTCTGCCGGGTGTAGCCGAGCAGCTCGTAGAACTCGGCCGTGGTGTCGACCCGTTCGGCGAATATCAGGGGGAACGCGCGTTCTGTCATGGGTGGTTGGCTCCCGTTGGTGGTGCCGTCGGTCGCTCCGGCCGGCTCCTGCAGGTCAGGGACCGCCCGGTGGAAGAGGCGGTCGACGTGGACGAGTGGCGTCCGCCCGCCGGTGTAGGTCTGTTCGACGCGGCCGAGCAGGGCCGTGTGGTCACCGGCGTCCAGCACGGAGTGCAGCCGGCAGGCGATCCGCGCGCAGGCGTCCGGAAGTCCGGGGAGCCCTCCTTCGAGAGGGCGCATGTCCCCGGAGGCGAAGCGGTCGGTCCCCGAGGCCGCGAAGCGCCGGGCGACCGCCTGCTGCCCCTCGCCGAGCACGTTGACGAGGAACCTCTCGGCCGACGCGAACGCCGGATGGGTGCTCGCCCCCTTGTCCAGGCAGACCAGGACGAGGGGCGGGTCGAGCGAGGCCGAGACGAACGATCCGGCGGTGAAGCCGTACGGGACGCCGTCAGGGCCGTAGGTCGTCACGACGGTCACCGGACTGGGCACCCGCGCCATCGCGGTGGTGAAGCTGACCGTGTCCATGCGGGCTTCTCCTCCCCTCGCTACGGCTGGAGCCGGGTGACGGACCAGGTGCTCCCGTCCCGCCGGTAGCCCAGGCGGTGGTGGAGCCGGTCGGAGCGGGCGGACCAGAACTCCACCTCGTCCGGGCGCAGCCGGTAGCCGACGTACCGCTCGGGGCGGGGCAGGGCCGACCGCAGGGCGCCCAGTTCCTCGGCGTGCGCGAGCAGGGCGTCCGGGTCGGTGAGCGGTTCGCTCTGCCGCGACGCCGCCGACATCGCGTGCAGCGGTACGGGCCGGCCGGACCAGAGGGCGTCGGCCTCGCCCTCGGGGACGGCGGTCACCGGGCCGTTCAGGCTGATCTGCTGGCCGGTCTCGCGCCAGTAGAGCAGGCCGGACGCCCAGCCCGTCTCGGTGATCTCCCGGCTCTTGCGGCTGGTGCTGTGCGTGGTGAACAGCAGACCGTCGTCGTCGACCGTGAGGAACGCGACGATGCGGGTGGAGGGGCGGCCCCGCCCGTCGGCGGTCGCGAGGGCGAGGGCGCGCGGTTCCCGGACACCCAGCTCGACGGCACGGTCCAGCCACGCGCGCACCAGAGCGATCGGGTCCGCCGGCGGGTCGTCGTACTCGGGGAACCGCAGGTCGGTCGCCCCGGTGAGGCTTTCGAACTTGGAGGTGTTCATCGCGTCCTTTCCTTGTGCGTCGTCCCGCCGGGCGGCCGGTGCCGGTGCCCCGCTTCGGTCGGTGGATCCCGCCCGGCCCGGTGGACCGGGCGGCTCTCAGACGAAGAGGGTGCCTCTCCCGGCCGTGACGCCGTGACCGCCGACTTCGACGGAGTCGACGCGTTCCCCGTCGCCCCGGGCGGTGGCGAGCATCAGGGAGGGCCGTCCCATCTCGACGCCCTGCAGGATCTCCAGCGGCTGTCCGTAGTGCGCGAGGCCGTGCCGGGCCAGGTGGATGGCGAGGGGCCCGGCGGCCGAGCCGGTCGCCGCGTCCTCGACCACGCCGTACGCGGGGCTGAACATGCGCGCCCGCCAGTGGGTCCCCTCCCCCGCGAAGCAGTTGGCGGCCATGTCGGGGAACCGGGAGAGGGCGCGGTGGTCGGGCTTGAGCGCGGAGAGCGCGGACACGCTCTCCAGTCCGACGAAGACGTGCCGGGGGCCGTTGCGGTACACCTCGACGGGGGCCGTCGAGGCGGTGACGCCGAGCGCGGCAAGGAGCTCGGCGGCGTGCTCGTACGGCTCCCAGACCGGGTGCGGCTGACGCATCCGGACGGTCACCGCGCCGTCGTCGTCTCCGAGTTCCACGGGGACGATGCCCATGGCCGTCTCCAGCCGCAGGGCATCCTGCTTCCGGGTCTCCCCCAGGGCCACGGCGGTGCCGAGCAACGGATGTCCGGCGAAGGGGAGTTCGTTGACGGGCGTGAAGATCCGGATGTGCGCATCGCCGCCCTGGCGCGGCGGCAGCACGAAGGTCGTCTCGGAAAGGTTCATCTCCCGGGCGATGCGCTGCATCAGGTCGGCGGACAGGTCCGCGGCGTCGAGGAACACCGCGACCGGGTTGCCGTACAGCGGCTTCGCGGAGAACGCGTCGACGAGCAGGTACTCGTGCATGGGTACGGCTCCTGACGGTACGTCGGTCAAGCTCGGAAGGGACCGGGGTGGGGCGCGGGGGCGAACGCGGCGCCCAGTCCGTGCAGGACGGGCAGGTCGTGCACCCCTTCGGCCACGGCCTCCACGTCGAAGCGCATGCGGTGTCCGACGGGCCGGCCGATGAGTTCGGCGGCCCGGTTGGGCGGCAGCGGGCTGTCGGCGGGGCGGTCGTCCTCCCACACCATGACGGCGCCCCACCGGTTGCCGTCCCGGTCGGCGACCCAGAACTTCGCGCGGAGTCCGGGAACGGCGGCCCAGTCGTCGGCCACCCCTTCGCGCAGGTGCGCGCGGAGGGAGTCGACGGTCTGCGGCGATCCGTCCAGGTCCCACCAGGCGATCTCCAGCCTCACCGTGGCAGCACCCCCAGCAGGGCGTCGCCGAGCAGCCGGGGGCCGTCGACGGTGAGCACCGATTCCGCGTGGAACTGGAAGGACGCGAAGTGGCTGCCCCGCAGGGCGTGGACCTCGCCGGTACCGGGGTCCCGGCCCACCTCGACCCGACCCGCGCCGGGCACGTCGAGCCGGGCCGTGCGGCTGATCGCGGAGAAGGTGTTGTAGAAGCCGACGCTCTCCGGTCGCCCGAACACGTCCACGGTCCGCTGGACGCCCTGGTTCGGTTCGTCGCGCGGGACGAGTTCGAGCCCGAGCCGGAGACAGAGGACCTGGTGGCTGAGGCAGACCGACACGAAGGGCACACGGTCGCGCAGCAGCCGGGCGGTCGCCGCGTCGAGTGCCGCGATCTTCGGGTCGTGGAGGGCGCGCGGGTCTCCGGGGCCCGGGCCCATCACGACGAGGTCGAAGCCGCCGAGGTCGAGGGACTCGTCGTAGCGCGCGACCTGCGCGGTGGGGCCGAGCGCTTCGAGCTGCTGCACGATCATCGCGGTGAAGGCGTCCTCGGCGTCCACGACCAGGATCTTGAGTCCGGTCAGGGAGGGCACCGTCAGGACGCTCGCGCCGGTGGAGGCCAGCCAGAAGTCGGCGATGCCGGCGTTGCGGCCGCGCAGCGCCTTCCGGATCGCCGGATGGTCCGCGAACCGGGGTGCCGCGGGGCTGACCAGGCTGTCGGGGGCGGGGGACGGCGCCGGGGGCAGCGGCGCGTCCAGGGCCTGGAGGATCCCGGCGGCCTTGGCCCGGGTCTCCGCCGCTTCCGCCTCCGGCGAGGAGTGGCGTACCAGCGTCGCGCCGACCGCCAGGCGCATCCGCCCGTCCGGGGCGATGTCGGCGGTGCGGATGAGGATCGCGGAGTCCATCGTGCGCTCGCCGGACGCCTCGCGCCCGATCAGCGCCGCGACTCCGCTGTAGTAGCCGCGCCCCGTGGCCTCGTACCGGGCGATGACCCGGGCGGCGCTCTCCACCGGGCTGCCGGTGACGGTGGGGGCGAAGAGCGTCTCGCGCAGGATCTCCCGCACGTCGCGGCGGGTGCGGCCCTCGATGAAGTACTCGGTGTGGGCCAGGCGGGCCATCTCCTTGAGGGCGGGCCCGGTGACCCGTCCGCCGTCCGTGCACACCCGGGACATCGTCTTGAGTTCCTCGTCGAGCACCATGTAGAGCTCGTCGGTCTCCTTGCGGTCCCGCAGGAACGCGGTGAGCCCTTCGAGGGTGGGGCCGCCGGGCGGGTAGCGGTAGGTCCCGCTGATCGGGTTCATCACCGCGTGGCCGTCGCGCACGGATATGTGCCGCTCGGGCGTGGCACCGACGAACACCCGGCCCTCGACATGGACGACGAAGGTCCAGTGGACGCTGGTCTCCAGCTGGGTCAGGCGCCGGAAGACGGCCAGCGCGGTGTGCGGCGAGTAGTCGTCCAGTTCGGCCAGCAGGGTGCGCCGCAGGACGAAGTTCGCGCCTTCGCCGGTGCCGATCTCGTCGGCGACGATACGGCGCACGAGGTCGGCGTACTCCTCGTCGGAGAGGTCGTACCGGCTTCCGGTCAGGCTCACCGGCGCGGCGGGCAGCCGGTTCAGCACTCCGTCGAGTGGGAGGACCGCCTGTTCGGTGACGGTCAGCGCGATCAACGGCTCGCCGTCGTCGGGGGCGGCGAACCCCCGCTCCGCGAGCTGCCGGTAGGGGACGAGGACCAGGGCGTCGTGCCGGGCGGTGCCCGGTGCGCCGGACGGCAACGGCAGCCGGGTCAGGGACGGGGGGTGGGAGACCTCGCCCAGCAGCACGTCGACGGTGCCCGCGCCGCCGCTCTCGGGGCGGTGCAGGAGGGCGAAGGCGGGCGGACGCGGGTCGGCCAAGATGCGGTCCAGCAGGTCCGTTCCGGCCGGCCCGGCCGAGGACGCGGGCAGGGCGGCCCCGGCGGCCGGGGGCGGGATCTCGGAAGTGCTCACGTGAACACCTGGTCGCTGAGAACGACCACCCCACACCGCTGGGCGACGTATTCGAGGGCGAAGTGGTGCTGCCGGGCGGTGAAGTCGGCGACGGCGTCGGCGGCGAGGAACACCTGGATGTCGTGGCTGAACGCGTCGATGGCGGTCGCCAGCACACCGATGTGGGCGTAGACCCCGCACAGCACGAGCTGGTCGCGGCCGGAGTCACGCAGCCGCTGCAGCAGATCGGAGCGGAAGAAGGCGCTGTAGCGGCGCTTGGTCAGCAGCCAGTCGCCGTCCTCGGGCGCCAGTTCCTCGACGACCTCCCGGTCCTCGGGGGAGGTGCGCATGCCCGGCCCCCAGAAGTCGGCCAGCAGCCCGCGCTCCTCGGTGGTCATGCCGCCGGGCTGTGCGCTGTAGGCCACGGGCACGCCCAGGGACGCGGCGCGCTTGCGCAGTCGGGCGGCGTGGTCGACGAGTCCCGAGCGCAGCGGGTCGGGGAAGGGGCGCAGGAAGAAGCGCTGCATGTCGTGCACGACCAGAACCGCACGGTCGGGGTCCGGCGTCCAGTCGGCGAGGTTCACCGGCAAGGTTTCCGGCGTGGGCAGTTCGTACGGGGTGATGGCGGGGATGCCAACCATGGGTCGGCTCCTTTCGGTGCGGTGGGGGGTGCGGGCGGGGGGAGGCCCGGCGGTCTCAGATCGTGCGGGCCCAGGCGTCCACGAGCCGCAGGGCCTGTCCGGGGTTGAGCCGGGGATCGCAGAAGGTGGTGTGCCGGTCGCCCACGGAGTCCAGTTCGGACGAGTCGGCGGCGCACTCGGTGACGTCGTCGGGCGTGGTCTCCAGGTGCAGGCCCCCGTTGACGCCGCCCGCTTTCGCCATCACGGCGTTGAAGTCCTGGATCTCCGCGGTCATCGCGTCCAGCAGCCTGGTCTTGTGCCCGTCCGGACTGGTGATGGTGTTCCCGTGCATGGGGTCGCAGATCCAGATCACCGGGTGTCCGGCGGCGCGGACCGCTTCCACCAGCGGGGGCAGGCGGCGGGCGACGAACCCGTTGCCCATCCGGGCGACCAGGATCAGCCGCCCCGGCCGGTGTTCCGGGTCGAGCCGTCCTGCCAGAGCGAGGACGTCCTCGGCGGTCGTACCCGAACCCACCTTGCAGGCGACGGGGTTGACGACGGAGGCGAGCATCTTCACGTGGGCGCCGTCCGGGTGGCGGGTCCGCTCCCCGATCCAGGGCAGGTGGGCCGAGGCGAGCAGCAGCTCGTCGGGCCCCTCGGGCCGGAGCATCGGGATCTCGTAGTCGAGCAGGAGCGCCTCGTGGCTGGTCCACACGCGATCGGCCTCGGGGCGGCCCTCGTTGAGCGCCTGGAGCTCCCGGACGATGTCCCCGGCGGCCCGGTGGCAGGCGAGGATGCGCTCCGGGTCGGGCCGGCGACTGCCTGGCTCGGGGGCGTTGACCATGTGGCCCCGGAAGACGGGCAGCGTCACGCCGCCGATCTCTTCCACGGGCTTGGACCGGGGTTTCGCGAACTGGCCGGCGATGCGGCCGATCCGCAGGACGGGCCGTCCGGCCACGGCCCGCGCGCTCTCGGAGAGCCGGTCCAGCAGCTCGACCTTGCGCCGGACGTGGTACGGGGTCGACTCGGCCGGGTCCTCGGCGCAGTCGCCCGCCTGCAGGAGGTGGGCACGGCCGGCCGCCACTTCGGCGAGCAGCCTGCGGAGGGTGGCGGCGCCGTCGGCGGTGACGAGCGGCGGTTCACCGGAGAGGGTGGCACGGACCCGTTGCACGAGGGCAGGGTCGTCCCATTCGGGCTGCTGCAGCGCTGGGCTGGCGTGGATGTCGTGGACTGTGGTGCGCACGGTCTCCCCCTGCGGGGTCGGGATCGAAGGTCGGTAAACGGTCGTCAGGTGGGAATGCCGTCACGGCGGACCGAGGGAACCTCGATGCCCAGAGCCCTGAACTGCTGGCACGGGTTCATGAATTCGCGCTGCTGCTTGATCTTCCCGTCCTCGAACAGGAAGGAGTGCAGGAAGTGGTTGCGGTAGATGCCCGGCTCGTACCCGGGGAAGAGGATCTGGCCCTCGCCGTCGCACTCCACCCAGAACCGGTCCGGGTCCTGGGTGTCGAAGATCTCGACGTTGGTCCAGGCCCAGTCCGGGAAGCACGTGAGCGACCAGACGGCGTGCTCTCCGAGCCGGTCCTTGCCGTTGATGACGATCGGCTCACCGGTCTCGGTCGTCCACAGCCCGCCGGTGCCGTCCTCGGTGAAGAGCAGATGGCGCTCCAGACGGTCCTGGCCTCGGGTGTTCATGTACTGCGCGACGATGGCGCGGTTGTGGTCGCGTACCTCGTTGGCGTCGGACATGCCTCTCTCGCTTTCCGTTTCGGGGGGAGTGCGGGGCGGGAGGTTCAGTGGGTCCGGAGTGCCTTGTGGGGCGGTCCGGGGAGAGCCGGCGGGAGCGTGCGGGGGGGGCGTGACGTGCAAGCCCCCCGCAGCCCCGTCCCGGCCCAGTGACGTACTCGGGCCGGTCCTCAGAGCATCGGAGTGAGTGCCCGCGGGTCCTTGCCGACCAGTGCGCTTCCGTAAGCCAGTTCGGGAATTCCCATGCCGAATCCGGCGTGCCTGCTGCCGACGTTGACGTCGCGCCAGATCCGCTGGAGCGGGTTGGACTCGTCGAAGGCGGACGATCCGTACGCCGAGACGATCTTCTCGACGGCGGCACGGCACTGCTGGACGACGTGCGTGGCGTCCATCCGGGCGCGGGCCCGGACCGGGACGGTCGGGTTCTCGCCCGCCGCCGCGTGGCCGTCCACCGAGTCGGCGAGCCGTCGGGCATGCAGCACCGCCGTGTCGAGAGCGGTGGCGGCGGCGGCCAGGCTCAGTTGGGCGGCGGGAGAGTCGGCCTGGTTGGCGTAGGAGGAGCCGGCCACCCTGCGGGTCGGCGCGAGGGTGAGCGCGTGGTCGAGGGCGGCGCTCGCGCCTCCGATCATGGAGCCGATGAGTCCGACCATGAACACGCCCGTCAGGCTGTTGCGGTAGGGGCGGTCCGCCGGCACCAGGCCGTCGGTCTCGCCCGCGAGGAGCGGCCCGTAGGGCAGGAGGCGGTGTGCGGGTACGAACACGCCGTCGGCGACGACGGTGTTGCTGCCGGTGCCGCGCATTCCCACGACGTGCCAGGTGTCGCGGACCGTCACGTCGGAGGCCGGCATGAGGGCCATGTGCGGCTGGAGGCCGGTGCCCGTGTCCGCCAGGACGAGGCCACCGACCCAGTCGGCGTGCAGCGATCCCGAGGCGTACGGCCACTCTCCGACGACCCGGACACCGCCGTCGGCCTTCTCCACGGTCCGGACGGGAGCCCCGAGGATGAGCGCCGTACGGGCGTCGGGGTGACCGGACCACACCTCCTCGCGGGTGCGGTCGGGGTAGAGCGAGACCACGAAGTTCCCGACGTTCAGCACACCGGTGACCCAGGCGGTCGAACAACAGCCGCGGCCCAGCTCGGTGCACACCTCCAGGAGGGTACGGACCGGCGTCTCGTGGCCGCCCAGCTTCCGGGGCGTCAGCAGCCCGGTCAGCCCGGCGCCGGTGATCCGGGCGAGCAGTTCGTCGGACAGCCGGCGCGCACGGTCGAATTCGGCGGCGTTCTTCCAGAGGTCTTCACGGAGTTCGGCGGCCCGGCCCACGAGCTCGGCATGCGGAATTTCTGAGGTGTTCCCTGAATCACGCAATGGAATTCCCTTTCCAGCTCCTCGGGACGCGGGGCGCTCCGACGGGGATGAAACCTGGGGCTTTTGACGGCCCGATTACCTCCGCCGCCACGGCATCGTACGTGGACGACGACGGAGCGACCACCGGGAAAAATCGCAGACACATGCGAAATTGTGTGTTCCGGTTTCGGTGCCGACGAATGATGAATATGGAATCACGCATTCCACCCGGTGCCGCGCACCCGGCGCACCGCGGGGCGAACGGCCCCCGCACGACCGAGGAGTTTCCTCAGTTGAACGCGACGGGGACAGGAAGCGTCGAGAGGCGTTCGCAGTGTGCTCGCCGGCGGACGAATTCGGAGCCGATTGCGTCGAAGCCGGTTGTCCCGGCGCGGTGGTTCGGCACCGACACGTCGCCCCCGTTGCCGTAACGTCGGCACGCATCCACCATGTGGGCGCTCCCCCGACTCACGACGCGCCGCTCCGGCCGCACCGGACGGTCGGGGACGGCGGGGCCGCCGCCCGGTCCCGCACCTTTCGCACAGAACACCCCTGTGGTAATTCCTTTGAATCGGTAATTCCGGCCCACGGTCCCCCTTCACCGGGGCCGGTCCGGCCGTTCCGGTTCGGCAATTCCGGTCCGGCGGTGCCGAAAACCCCCTTCATCACGGGAGACGCGCATGAGCAAAAGCACGGACTACGATTTCGCGACTGCCGACTTCAATTCCGTCTATCGCGGAGGTGAACTCCTGGGGGACGCCGGCATCACCAAGGCACCCTGGGACATCGGCGAGGCACAGCCGGGTGTGATTGCATTCGAGCACCGCGGACGGATTCGCGGCGACGTACTGGACGCCGGCTGCGGCCTGGGAGACAATTCGATTTTCCTGGCCTCCCGGGGATACACGGTCACCGCCGTGGACGCCGCCTCCGCGGCGATCGAGCAGGCCACCGAGCGGGCGGCCGGCGCCGACATCGAGTTCGCGGTCGCCGACGCCACCAGCCTGGCCGGGTTCGAGGGCCGCTTCGACACCGTCCTGGACAGCGCGCTGTTCCACACCCTGGACGCGGACGGCCGCCGCAGCTACGCCGCGGCTCTCCACCGCGTCGCCCGGCCCGGCGCCTGGCTCGACATGCTGTGCTTCGCCGCCGTCCCCGGCGGGATGCCCGAGCCGCTCTCCGTGAAGGAGGAGACGGTCCGCCAGGTCCTGGGCGAGGCCGGCTGGAGGGTGACCGAGCTGGAACAAACCATCTACTGGGGCGTCGCCGAGGTCACTCTCGGCTTCCTGGCCAAGACCGGCACACAGGTGGAGATCGACGACCAGGGGCGCACCCAGCTCCCGGTCTGGTCCGTCCTGGCAGAACGCGCCTGATCGACGCGTCCTCGCCGGCAACCGGCGGCCCACAGCCGCCGGGTTCACCGGGCCCGTCTCTCGCCCTACCGCAATCAGCAGAAAGAGGTCTACCCATGCCTACGACCGTCAAGCCCGTGAAGCTGGACCTGGACCGGCTCGAAGCGATGGCGGAGTCGGACTACTACAACCCGTACACGATCTTCGACTGGCCCGAGAGCCTCGACGAGAGCCTGCCGTGGATGAGCGAGGACCTCGTCACCCTGGCCGGCACCGAGGAGTGGGACGCGCTCACCCGCGAGCAGCAGCTCGCGCTGACGCGCTACGAGGCGGTGAACTTCTTCAGCCTCAACGTGCACGGCATCCGTGAGCTGTTGAGCGAGGTCGTCCTGCGGATCCACACCAAGACGTACGCCGACGCCTCGGAGTTCCTCCACCACTTCATCGGTGAGGAGAACGAGCACATGTGGTTCTTCGGGACCTTCTGCCTGAAGTACGGCGGGAAGGTCTACCCGCCGGTGCCGCAGGTGGGCATGGGCCGGATCGAGGGTGTGGGCGACGCGGCCACCGAGCTGGTCATCTTCGCCCGCATCCTGATCTTCGAGGAGCTCGTCGACCACTTCAACGCCCTCATGGCGACGGACCAGGCACTCCCGGAGATCGCACGGGAGATCAACCGGGTCCACCACCAGGACGAGAGCAGGCACGTCGCCTTCGGCCGGCACCTGTTCGGCAAGCTCCTGGAGCAGGTCAAGGAGACCCGCCCGCAGGACATCCCGATCCTCGCCAAGTACCTGGACTCCTACCTGGAGTACAGCGTCCGCAGTCTGTACAACCCCGCGGTCTACCGCGACGCGGGTCTGCCCGAGCCGCTGGAGCTTCGGCGCCGTCTGCTGGAGCACCCGGCCCGTCACGCCGCGCACGACCGCATCCTCAACCGCACCCGCAAATTCCTTGCCCGCAACGGCCTTCAGGTTCAGGGGACTTCCGCATGAGCGACGACAAGATCTCGAAGATTCTCGCATTCATCCACCAGCGCAACCCCGAGGTGGGCGAGCTGGGGCTGGACGACGACCTGATCGACCGCCGCGCGGTGGACTCGCTGGCGTTCGTCGAGTTCCTCTACCTCCTGGAGGAGCTGAGCGGCGAGCCGATCGACCCCGAGGAGATCGACGTCGAGGACTTCCGCACGCTGCGCGCGATCGACAAGCGGTTCCTCTCCGGAGCGGCGGCCTGATGGCCGGCTCCTCCAACACCACCGACACCGGTCTCGGGGTCCTGGGTCCCGACGAACTCCTGCTGTTGCGGGCGTTCGACGCGCTGGTGCTCAACTGGGCCCAGGAGGCGGAGGCCCTGGAACGCCGTTACCCGTTCCTCGTGCGGGCGGCGGACCTGGAGAACATCGACTACTACGAGAACTTCCCGCACCTGGGCCTGGCGGCGGCCGCCGCCGACCCGGGCCGGCTGTCCGCCCTGCGGGCCGGTGCCGAGGAGCCGCTGCGGGAGCTGCCCGCGTCGGTCCTCAACGACACCGGGCTGGCACTGCCGTCGGCCGCCTGTTACTCGGTCTACTTCGATCTGAAGGACCAGACCCTGCCGGCGGAGACGAACCGTTTCACCACCGTGGCCACCTGCTTCCGGAACGAGACGCACTACGAGGGCCTGCGACGGCTGCTCGGCTTCTCGATGCGCGAGATCGTCTTCGTGGGCACGCCCGAGGGTGCGACGGAACATCTGCAGCGGTCCAAGGAGCAGGTGCTGTCGCTGGCCGACCGGCTGGGTCTGAAGATGGAGACCCAGGTGGCGACCGACCCGTTCTTCGACCGCTCCAGCTCCCGGGCCACCATGCAGCGGCTGTTCCCGGTGAAGGAGGAGTTCGTCGTCGACGGCCTTGCCATCGGCTCGGTGAACTACCACCGGAACTTCTTCGGAGACCGGTGCGGCATCACCCTGCCCGACGGCAACGCGGCTTCCACCAGTTGCTGCGCGTTCGGCCTCGAACGGTGGGTGCACGCCCTGACCAGCCGCTTCGGTGACGCCCGTACGGCCGCCGAGGCGCTGCTCGAAGCGGCCTGAGGGCTGGAGGTCCCGCCTGTCCCGCCCTCCGGGCGGGCGGCGCTCCTTCCACGACACGCCCTGGACGACGGCCGGCGGGGGCGGGGGCGGTGCCCCGGCCCCCCCCCCCCGCCGGCCCCCCCCCGTCCCGCCGCGCCCCCCCCCCCGGAGCGCCGCCC
>NZ_JBHWZJ010000191.1:0-13612 GCF_042728415.1 Streptomyces sp. NPDC060198
GCCTCACGGACCGTGTGGCCGGACCACCGGTCCGCCGCACCGTGCCGGAGGTCCGCTGTCCCCCAAGACGACAACCTTGATCACCGGGGCCAGCCGCGGCCTCGGGCGCGAGACCGCCCGCCGGCCACCGTCGTCCGCGCGTCCGGACATTCCTGAGGGTCCGTCGTCTCGTCCGGGCGTGCGGGTGTGCGGGTGTCCGACCGTTCTCCGAAGGGCCGCCACCTCGTCCGGGCGTTCGCACGTCCGGCCACCCCACGGGGGCCGTCACCCCGGACGGCGTGCGATCCGCGAGCCCCGCCCGCTCGCGCCACGCCCTCAGTGGGCTGCGAGCCGCTCCACCAGAGCGATGCCCCGTGCCAGCAACTCCCGCTCCTCCTCGGTGAGTTCGGCCTCGATGGCCCGCGCGAGCCAGTCGGCCCTGCGCTCCCGCTCCTCTTCCAGAAGGGCTCGTCCCGCGCCCGAGAGGTCGACCAGGCTCTTGCGGCCGTCGGTCGGGTGCGCTCGGCGAGTGATCAGCCCCTGCTCCATGAGCAGTCCGACGGCCCGGGCCATGGACTGCGGACGCACCCGCTGACCGGTCGCGAGGTCACTGGTCGTCATGGCGCCGTTGCGGTCCAGCTCACCGAGCACGGCCACCTGGCCGAGCGGCATCTGGTCTTCGTGCTTCACGCGCCTGGTGAGTTTCCCCATGGCTGTGCGCAGTTCGGCGGCGACGGCGGCGGATTCCGGGAGGGGCATACCGCACTTTATCCCAGGCCGCGCGGGCCGAACCGGGCAGCACGTCCGGCCGGTACATGTACACAGCACATCTGTGCAGCACATCTGTGCAGCATTACTGAACAGCACAACTGAACAGCATTGCTGTAGAGTCGCGTGTGCCGGGTCCAGCGCCACCGTCGTCGCAGCAGGACCCGTCACGGACCAACGGGAAGGGCTCCCATGACCGCCATCACTTCCGTCACCGGCCGCCGCGTACTCGACAGCAGGGGCAACCCCACCGTCGAGGTGGACGTCGAGCTGTCGGACGGTTCACTGGGCCGGGCAGCGGTCCCCTCCGGCGCCTCCACCGGTGCCCGCGAGGCCGTCGAGCTCCGCGACGGAGACCCTGCGCGCTGGCACGGCAAGGGCGTCGACCGCGCCGTGCACCACGTCAACACGGAACTCGCCGCAGCCGTCCTGGGCCGCGAAGCGGAGGACCAGGCCGGCCTCGACGCCGCCCTCGTCGCCGCGGACGGCACCGCCGCCAAGGCCCGGCTCGGCGCGAACGCCATCCTCGGGATCTCTCTGGCCAACGCCAAGGCAGCGGCGGCGGCCCACCGCCTGCCTCTGTACCGGTACCTCGGCGGGTCCGACGCCCGGCTGCTGCCCGTACCGATGATGAACATCGTCAACGGGGGCGCGCACGCGGACAATCCGCTGGATTTCCAGGAGTTCATGATCGTCCCGACCGGTGCCGCGACGTTCGCCGAGGCCGTACGGATGGGCTCCGAGATCTTCCACACCCTGCGCCGCGATCTGCTCGCCGCCGGGCACTCCACGGGCGTGGGCGACGAGGGTGGCTTCGCGCCCTCGCTGCGTACCGCCGAGGAGGCACTGGACTTCGTCGTGGCCGCGATCGAGCGCACGGGATACCGCCCGGGTACGGACATCGGCCTGGCCATGGACCCCGCGTCGTCCGAGTTCTTCCGCGCCGGCGTGTACGACTACACCGGGGAGGGCGTACGGCGAACCCCGGCCGAAAACGCCGACCATCTGGCCAAGTTGATCGACGCCTACCCCGTCGTGTCGATCGAGGACCCGATGGCCGAGGACGACCTGGAGGGCTGGCGGGACCTCACGGCGCGGGTCGGATCGCGTTGTCAGCTCACCGGGGACGACGTGTTCTGCACCAACGAGACCCTGCTGCGCGAGGGCATCGACTCCGGGGTCGCCAACTCGATCCTGGTGAAGGTCAATCAGATCGGCACGCTGACGGAGACGCTGGCCACGGTCGGCACCGCGCACCGGGCCGGCTACACCGTCGTCATGTCACACCGGTCGGGCGAGACGGAGGACACCACGATCGCCGACCTGGCGGTCGCCACGGGCTGCGGCCAGATCAAGACCGGCTCGCTCTCCCGCTCCGACCGCACCGCCAAGTACAACCAGCTCATGCGTATCGAGGAGCAGTTGGGCGAGTCCGCACGGTACGCCGGGGCGGCGGCGCTTCGTCGCTGACACCGCGCCTTTCCGAGTGCGGCCCGGGCGGTGCGGACGGCACTCGGGACCGCGGCGCCCGGTTCAGGTGCGCAGCAGCCGGGAGAGATACGCCGACACCTCCGTCACGTCGTCCGGCCCGAAGCGCAGCGCGAGGTAGCCGTCCGGACGGACGAGGAAGCCGGTGGGCCCCGCGGTGCGGTAGATCCGGCGGAACTCCGCCCCGCCGTCGCTCCACACGGGAACCCGGGTGGTCCCGTCCACCCGGCCGCCGGGGCCGAGCACCGCGACGACGGGCACCCTGCCGTGCGTGCGCCGGGAGACCTCGGCGACCGCCCCGCCGAACCGGTCGAGGGCCTCGGCGTCCGGCCCGTAGAGCACCAGCATGTGGTCCGGGCCGCGCCGCAGGAGGTCGAACAGCCGTACCGGGTAGGTCGCGAGGGGTCCGAGGAGCCCTCCGCAGTCGGGCGCGCGGTCACCGGAGTCCGGCGCGTCGCTCACCCCGGCGAGTGCCCCGGTGAGCGGGCCGTCGCGGTAGCCGACGAGGAGTTGGGCCTCCCTCAGCATGAGGGCTGCCGGGTCGTCGGGGTCGGCCTGTACGCCGCCTCCGGTGGCGTGCCGTACGGTGCGGCCGACGACTTCCTCCCCCACCGGTCTGCGCTCGGCGTCGTAACTCTCCAGCAGCGAGGGTGTGGCGAGGCCCGCCGTCGCCGACGCCAGTTTCCAGGCGAGGTTGACCGCGTCCTGGATGCCGGTGTTCATGCCCTGGGCGCCGGTCGGCGGGTGGATGTGCGCGGCGTCCCCGGCGACGAACACGCGGCCCGCGCCGTAACGGTCCACGATGCGGTGGCTGATGCGGAACACGGAGGACCAGCGCATCGCGGAGACGGTCGCGGGTTCGGGTGCGAGCCGGTCCACGACTGCCTGGATGTGGGCGAGTCCGGGGCGCGGGCCCTCCTGCGCTCCATGCGCGATCCGGCCGGGCGGGCCGGCCACCGCGGACAGTTCGGGTGGCACCAGCATCGACATCCGGTAGCGCGAGCGGCCCGGCAGCGGAATGCAGACGAGCAGGTCGTCGGGCTTGCCGTCGTCGCCGAGGTGGGTCGAGCGGACGCCGTACCCCGCGGGCAGGCTCCAGTCGGTCTCCACGTCGGCGAGCATGTACTCCTCGGCGAACGCGCCGCCCTCGAAGGTGAGTCCGAGCCCCTTGCGGACCGCGCTGTGCGCCCCGTCGCACCCGACGAGGTAGCGGGACCTGATGTCGTCCGTCGCGCCGGACGCCGTCAGGACACTGCTCCACACACCGCCGCCGTCCTGGACGAAGGAGACCAGCTCGGTGCCGCGCTCGACGGACGTGCCGTGCCGTTCCAGGTGGTCGGTGAGGATGCGCTCGGTCTCGTACTGGGGCAGCGCGGCGAAGGTGTACGGCACGTCCCCCGGGAGTTCCAGGTCGATGCGGCCCCGCTCCTCGCCGTTGACGTAGGCGAGCTGGCCGCGCATCGGTACGGCGGCGTCCAGGGCGTCGCCGATCACCCCCGCGCGATCCCACAGCTCGAAGGTCCTCGGCTGGATTCCCACCGCCTTCGCGTGCGGTACCGGCGCCGCCAGTCTGTCGATCACCCGGCAGGCGACGCCCCGGCGGCGCAGTTCCAGTGCGGCGGTCAGTCCGACCGGGCCCGCGCCCACGATCAGCACATCGGTGCGCACCACGCTCTCACCCGTCCCACAGAGGCCCCCGGGATTTCCTTCCATCGTCGCCCCGGCACCGCCCCCGGGCGACTCGTGACCGTGCCGCGCTCCGGACGGTCGCGGGTACGGGCCACGGCCACGGACGGGAGCGGCTCGAACCTGTGAGTAGCGGCCGTTCAGGAACGCGGCTCACGGCCGGTACGTTCCCGTGATCCGGACCCGCACGACGACGAAGGGATTCACCCGGCATGAGCACCACCGGTACCACCACGAAGGGCACCACGGGCACCATGAGCAACCTGGGAGTTACGGACACCGATCCGGAACGCGAACCGCGGGAACGAGCGACCAAGGGGTACGGATCGGGGCCCGGCAGACGCGCCGTGGTGGTCGCGGTGGGCGCGGCCGGGGCGGTGGCGGCACTCAGCGCGTGCGGGGCGTCCGACAGCTCCGGCGGCTCCGAGGCGAAGAGCGGCACGGTTCTCGGCAGCACCGGTGACGTCCCGGAGGGCGGCGGCAAGGTCTTCGCCGAGCAGGGTGTCGTGGTGACCCAGCCGACCGCCGGGCAGTTCAAGGCTTTCTCGGCCACCTGCACCCACCAGGGCTGCGCGGTGAGCGGGGTGACCGACGGGGCCATCACCTGCCCGTGTCACCAGTCCACCTTCGATCCGGCGACGGGCGAGCCGACGGGCGGTCCGGCGACCGTCGCCCTGCCCGCGAAGCAGATCAAGGTGACGGACGGTTCGATCACGCTGGCCTGAGAAGGGCCGGTCCCCGGCATTGCGCGGCGGCCCCCGGGGGCCCGATGATCCTGAGAATCCGCGTCGACGACGGGAAGGTGCCCCATGGCCGCCACTCAACGGCGAGGCCGCAGGATCATGCTGAGCGACGAGGAACGCGATGCCTATCTGACCGAGCGGCGTACCTGTCGGGTGGCCACCGTCGGCGCGGACGGCCATCCGCACGTCGGGGCACTGTGGTTCGTGTGGGACGGCACCTCGATCTGGCTCTACTCGCTCACCCGCAGCCTGCGTTGGTCCCATCTGCGCCAGGACCCGCGCGTGGCGGTGGTCGTCGACGACGGTGACGAGTACGGGGAGTTGCGCGGCGTCGAGCTGCGGGGCGAGGTCGTCCCGGTGGGCGAGGTCCCGCGCGCGGGCGAGCCGTGCCCCGAACTCGACGCGGTGGAAGCGCTGTTCCCGGTGAAGTACTTCGGGATCGACGCCATGCCCCACGACGGCCGCCACGCCTGGTTGCGGCTCACCCCGGACACCGTCGTCTCCTGGGATTTCCGCAAACTGCGGGGACCCCGCTGAGCGGCGCCGCCCACTACCCCACTCCGCCGGCCGGAGCCGCTCAGCCGTAGCTGAGCGGCCGGGCGGGGCCGGCCGCCGCGGCGATCGCGTCGGCGAGCGGGCCGATGTCGTCCAGGGTCAGCGGTGACACGGTGACGCGCACCCCCTGAGGTGCGTCCATCCGGAACCTCGCGCCGGGCGCCACCGCCCATCCCGCGTGCAGCAGCCGGGCGACGGCGCCGGTCTCGTCACTGACCGGCACCCAGACGTTCATCCCGCTGCGTCCGTACGCGACCACGCCCCGTTCCGCGAGCGCGGCGACGAGCGCCGAGCGGCGTTCCCCGTAGGACCGGGCGACCGAGGGCGTGTCGACGGCGCCCGTGCTCCAGAGGTGGACCACGGCACGCTGGAGCAGCCGGCTCACCCAGCCGGGGCCGAGCCGCTGGCGCCCCGCCACCCGGTCCATGGTGACCCCGTCGCCGGTCAGCGCCGCGACCCGCAGGTCGGGACCGTACGCCTTGGCCACGGACCGGACCACCGCCCAGTGGTGGGTGGCTCCGGCCAGCGGGTGGAAGGGGACGTCGACGAAGGCGTGTCCGTGGTCGTCCTCCACGAGCAGGGCCCCGGGGTACGCGGCGAGCAGGGCGCGCAGTTCTCCGGCCCGTCGCGCACCGATCGCGGCACCGGTCGGGTTCTGTGCGCGGGCGGTGACGACGAAGGCCCGGACCCCCGCACGCAGAGCCTGCTCCACGGCCGCGGGGGCCGGCCCCTCCTCGTCGACCGCGACCGGTACGACGCGCAGTCCCATCGCGGGCACCAGGTCCAACAGGCTTCCCCAGCCCGGGTCTTCGAGACCGACCGCATCCCCGGTCTTGAGGTGGGCCGCGAGCACCCGCTCGATCGCGTCCAGCGAGCCGGAGGTCGCGGCGATCGGCCCGTCGGGGACCGCGTCGGCGGCGAAGGCCGCGCGGGCGAGCGTGCCGAACTCGGGCACCACCGGCAGCTCTCCGTACATGCTCGGCTTCTCCCCGTAGCCCCGCAGCGCCTCCGCGAATGACTCGGCCAGCGCCGGCAGCAGCGCGAGGTCCGGATTCCCCTTGCCGACGTCCCGGCCGCCCGGCAACGCCTCGATGCGCAGGGAGCCGCGCGCCGTGGTGGCGGGACGCGGGCGCACCCGGCTGCCCCGGCGGCCGTCCGTCTCGATGACCCCGCGCTCGCGCAGGGTTCGGTAGGCGGCAGCGACCGTATTGGAGTTGACCTTCAATTGGTTCGCCAACTCCCGCATCGGAGGGAGCAGTTGCCCCAGAGCGAGCTCACCGGAACTCACTCCCCGCTCCACGCTCGCGGCAATTTCCGCCGCACGCCGACCCGTGATCATGTATTCTCCTGGCACAAACAACATTATGCACTAGTGCAATAGGAGACGCAATGTCGGACACCGCCGCGCCCGCCGAGTCCCACCCGGCAAAGACCTCTCGGACCGAGGACGACGCCCCCTACGCGGCGACCGGGCGCACCACCCCCACCCGGTCCAAGGAACGCGCCTCCTACGACCCCGCGGTCGTGCACCCGATACTCGACGGCGCCTACCTCTGCCACCTCGGTTTCGTCCGCGACGGCGCCCCGGTGGTACTGCCGACGCTGTACGCCCGGGTCGGCAGGCGCCTCTACATCCACGGCTCGACCGGTTCCCGGCCGCTCCGGATGGCGAACACCACGGACCCGGGCCTGCCGGTCTGCCTGACCGTGACCCACGTCGACGGGCTCGTTCTCGCCCGCTCCGCCTTCCACCACTCGATCAACTACCGCTCGGTGGTCGCGCACGGCGTCGCGTACACCGTGACGGACCCCGACGAGCGGCGCATCGCGCTCGACGCGATCGTGGACCAGGTCGTCGCGGGCCGGTCCCAGGACTCGCGCCCGGCGAACGAGAAGGAACTCGCCGCCACCGCGGTCATCCGGCTGGACCTGGACGAGGTCTCCGCGAAGCTCCGCACCGGCGGCCCCAACGACGATCCGGACGACCTCGCCCTGCCGTTCTGGTCCGGCGTGGTGCCGGTCGCACGGACGTACGGCGCCCCGGTCCCGTCCGAGGACCTCGACCCGTCGATCCCCGTCCCCGAGTACCTCGCGGCGCGCTGAGCCGCACACGGGACCTCCGCATGCGAAAACCCCGCGCGCGGAGCCGGATCCCTGCGCGGCTCCACGCGCAAGCCCCCGGGAAGCGGCGACCGCACCAGTGGCGCCGCCCGTTCGTCCCTACTCCTCGCGCGCGGTGGACCGTCGGGCGATCCCGGTCTTCACCGCCTCGTTCAGCTCGTCCGGGGTGAAGCCGAGGTCGTGCAGGATCCGCGCGGCCGGGCTTCCCTCGACCCGGATCAGGCCCAGCAGCGTGTGTTCCGTACCGACCCAGTCGTTGCCGAGTTCGGCCGACGCGCGGATCGCCTGCTCGATGGCCTCCTTGCTCTCCGGCCTGAAGGCGATGTGCCCGCGCTGCGTCTTCGGCCCGACCGGCTGGATCACCACGTCGATCGCGTCGCGGACGCGCTGCTCCGACCCGGCTTTCGCCGTCAGCACCTCGTGGGCCAGGCCCCGCGGCTCACCGAGCAGCCCGAGCAGGATGTGTTCGGTACCGATGAACTCGTGCTTGTGCGTGCGGGCGGCCTCCTGCGCCAGCACGATGCTGTGCCGGTTGAGATTGGTGTACCGCTCGAACGGGTTGGGGGTGTGGCGCTGCTGGGCGGCCTGCTTGGTCACCCCGATGGCGGCACCGATCTCGGTCCACGACGCACCGCCCTGCTTGGCCTTGCCGACATAGTGGTCGATGAGCTGCTCACCGAGGTCGGACAGGGTCTGCGCGCGGAGGTGCGCCTCACTGATACGGGCCAGGGGGTCCACGTCGGGGAGTTCGTGGTCGAGACGGGCGATCAGGTCGGCGAGGCTGATGTTGAGTGGCGTCATGCGTCAAGAGTAGGTTGACGCCCACGGGTCGTCAATCTGCAATTGACGCTCGTTCGGGTCACTGTCGGCAAGAGCCACGCCACGGGGGTGCGGCCGGCACCGGTGAACGGTCCGAACGCCGCCGGGCGACGGGCCCGATCCATGACGGCGAACGGCCCCGCGGCCTCAGGCGGACGCCGCCCCGCCGGTGGTACGCATACGGTCGGCGCTCTCCTCCGCCACGCCCGGAGCACCAGGATCGACCGGCCCCGAGACCATCGGGCCCGACGGTGCTTTCGGGGCCGAGGACTGTGCGATGTAGGCGCCGGCCAGGACGACGAGCCCGCCGACCAGCTGGGGTCCGGACAGGCGCTCGCCGAGCAGCACCCACGCGAGCACGGTCGCCACCACCGCCTCCAGGCACGCGACGACCCCGGCGACCTGCGGGGAGAGCAGCCGTACGGAGACCACGCCGGTCAGGTAGGCGAGCACGGTCGCCAGCAGCACGACCCAGGCCAGCAGGAGCCAGGCCGGAACCCCGTGGCCGTTCATCCGGGTGGTGGAGCCGAGCACCGACCAGTCCATGCCCCAGGGGCGGGCGACCAGGGTGAGCAGCACCGTGCCGACCAGCAGCCCGTACGCGATGACCCCTACGGGGTGCGGCGGTTCGCGACGCCCCTCGCCGCCCTCTTGGCCGGCGCCGGGAGCACCCGGGTCCGACAGGACGAAGTAGCCGACCTGGCAGCAGGCCGCCCCCAGGGCGAGCAGCAGGCCGAGGGGGTCGAAGCGCAGCCCGGCCCAGATCTCGACGACGCAGGCGAGACCGGCCGCCGCGAGCAGCACCCCGAGGGCGGCGGCGCGGGTGACCGACCGG
The DNA here is from genome assembly GCF_042728415.1 of Streptomyces sp. NPDC060198. Classification (NCBI taxonomy): domain Bacteria; kingdom Bacillati; phylum Actinomycetota; class Actinomycetes; order Kitasatosporales; family Streptomycetaceae; genus Streptomyces; species Streptomyces sp. NPDC060198. The sequence continues at coordinate 8,995 of NZ_JBHWZJ010000191.1, forward strand.
CGCCGCACGAACCGGACCCAGCCCAGCACGAGGGCGGGCGCGAGGTATTCGACGAGGAGGGCCACGCCCACCGGGATACGGGAGAGGGCGGCGAAGTAGCAGGCCTGGACACCCGCGACGGCGAACAGCCCGAAGCCGGCCAGCAGCGCGGGCCGCTCCCCCAGCAGGTTCCGGTGCCGCCAGGCAGCGGGGGCCAACACGAGCGCCGCGCCCGCCACTCTGAGCCACACCACGTGCAGCGGATCGAGGCCGGCCTCGATGAGCGGCTTCGCCGCCACCCCCGAGCCGCCGAACGCGAACGCCGAGGCCAGGGCGAGTCCCAGACCGGCACTTCTCCCCTGAGACGCCTGCATCGGCACATCATGTCAGGCACAACCGACCCAGTCACCCCTGTCGCACTCGCTCCGGGACGGAACGACGAGAGACGGGACGGACCACGTCCGGGGGCCTGTTGCGCCATTCGGCCATGCCCGCGACGACCCTGCCCGTGATCGTGGAGATCCGTCCGCCGGAACACCTCGCGCCATGGACCTCCGACAGGTGTGCCTGGACCTCACCGTCAGCCCTTGGGCAGTCCCGCCGACAGCACCGTCCGGCCCACATCCTTGCCCAGCGATACTTTCCGATATATCGTTGAGCCATCGGTACGAACGTACCGGTCATCCGGACAACGGAAGGAGCGCGTCATGCGTTCACATGGATTCGACAACGAGCGCGGCCGAGGCGGCCGCGGACAGGGCGGACCCGGGCGTCCGGGCCGCGGAGACTTCGACGGCCGGCGCGCCGCCTTCGGTCCCTTCGGGCCGCAGTTCGGCAGCGGGCCCTTCGGCGGAGGACCGTTCGGCGGGGGCCCCTTCGGCGGCGGCCGGGGAGGACGGGGCGGCGGCCGGGGGCGGGCGCGGCGCGGAGACGTACGCGCCTCGATCCTCGCGCTGCTCAAGGACCGCCCCATGCACGGCTACGAAATGATCCAGGAGATCGGCGAGCGCAGCGGTGGGGCCTGGCGGCCCAGTCCCGGTTCGGTCTACCCGACGCTCCAGCTGCTGGAGGACGAGGGCCTGATCGTCAGCGCGAGCGAGGGCGGCAAGAATCTGTTCACGCTCACCGAGGCCGGGAGCGCCGAGGCCGAGACCGGTCCCGACGCGCCGTGGGAGGACGCCGGGCGTGGCGTCGACTGGGAGAGCGTGAACGAGATCCGGCAGGCCGGATTCGGCCTCATGGAAGCGTTCGGCCAGGTCTGGAAGACCGGCTCCGCCGACCAGCGCCAGAAGGCGCTCGCCGTCATCAGCGACGCCAAGAAGAAGCTCTACCTCATCCTGGCCGACGAGAACTGAGGCCGTGAGTACGGCAAAGGACGGGGACGAGGGCCTCGCGACATGCTCACACCACGACGTGAGCGGTGGTCGCGAGGCCCTCTTCCGTCGTCCCGCCCGCACGGCAGGTGGTGATCCGCCCGTGACGGCGCGAGCCCGCGCCGTAAGGGCTCCGCCCGACTCCGTACGGGCATCCAGATCCGTGCCCGTCCCCGAGGGTGCCCGGAAGTCGGCCACCAGGGGGCGCTCGTGCGTGCGGCTGCGGCTACCCTCGCCGACATGTTCAACCGTGTTCCGTGGACCGAGATGCTGCGATCCGCCGTGGGCACCCCCAAGTCGGCCAGACTCCTGGACAGCAGTCCGCGGTCGCGGGTGTGGCGGGTGCGGCTGACCGACCGGCGGCTGGTGATCGTCAAGCGGATCGCCGACGGCGGGGACCCGGGCGCCGACGCGCACACGCGCTTCGCGCGGGAGGTCGCCGGGCTGCGCCTGGCAGGGCGGGCCTCCGGGCCCGCGGTGGCCCCCGCGGTGCTCGCCACGGACCTGTCCTCGCGGGTGATGGTCCTGGAGCACGTGGACGACCTCGGCAGGACGGACGACTGGATGCCGGGGTACGCCGAGGCACTCGCCCGCCTGCACGCCCTGACCGGTCCGGCCGACGCGGGCACACTCCCGGCCTGGTCGGGGCCCACCACCACCGACGCGGAGTCCTTCCTCTCCCTGGCCAGGGCGCTCGACGTGCCCGTACCGTCCAGGGTTCCCGAGGAACTCGCGGGCCTCCTGGAGCGGTTGGACCCCGCCCCGCACCACGCGCTGCTGCACGGCGACCCCTGCCCCGGCAACGATCTGCGCACCGCCGACGGCGTCCGCTTCGTCGACTTCGAGCGTGCCTCGCTCGGCAACGGACTGATCGAACTCGCCTACTTCCGCATGGGATTCCCTACCTGCCGGTGCGCCATGTCGGTCACCGCGGCCCCGCTCGCGGAGGTCGAGAACGTCTACCGGACCCACTGGCGCGGCCTCACCGGGAAGGACGTGCCGGGCGACCTCGCGGACGCTTGCGTGGGCTGGCTGATCCAGGGCGACGCGCTCGTCGAGCGGGCCCGCCGAGGGACGGTCGACCATCTCGCCCGGGTGCCCGCCGGAGACTTCAGGTGGGGCCACGTCTCCGCCCGTGAGCGGCTCGTCCACCGCTTGGGCGTGGTCGCCGGCATGACCCGCGACCACGACCGTCTGCACGCCGTCGGCAGCCTCAGCTCCGCTCTCGCCGGTCGCCTGCTCGAACACCGGCCGAAGCTGCGTCCGCTGCCCCCGCAGGACGCCCGCCCTTGGTGAGGGGACCGCTTCGCGAATGCTCACGGAGGGAACCGGGGGCCGTCGACGGGCCGGTGATCCGCCGGACGGAACCCGATGCGCGATACCTGCCGGATCGCCGGACTCTCCCGTACGACGCCCCTCATCACTCGAATCAATCCTGAACAGCTCCATCCGACCCCGGGGTATCACCACATCACGGTGGTGGAAGCGGGCCGGACGGCGTTCCTGGCGGGGCAGTGCCCGCTTGACCGTTCCGGCGCGGTGGTCGGGCCGGGTGACATCGACGCGCAGGTCGACCACGTGGCGGCCGACGCCCTTGCGGCCCTGAACGCGGTCGGCGCCCGGCCGGATCACGTCGTCCGTTCGGTGATCTACGTGGTCAGTGCCGATGGCGGGGCCCTGGGCGCTGCCTGGCGGCGCCTGGTCGGCTCGTCGATCGGACCTGCGTTCACCACCGCGAGCACGCTGCTCGGAGTCGCACAGCTCGGCTTCGCCGGGCAGTTGATCGAGGTCGATCTCACGGCGGCGCTGCCCACGTGATCAAGGGGCATCGGGCCGCCCTACGACACACCCAGCCTGCCGCGAGCACCGGATCGCCCTGGCACGCACCGAGGCGGAGGCCGTTCCGCCACCGACACCACCCACGGTCCTCCTGGACCGGGCCGCCGGGCGGCGCCGCGTACCCTCCGTCCCGTGCCGCGCAAATCGAGAAGCTCTCGCCGCCTGGTTGCCGACGGGCGCACGTACCTCTGGCGGCAGAGCCACGGCCACCGCAAGGACGAGCACGGCCGCTCGGTCGACTGCCGCCAAGCCCTCATGCTCTCCCCGCAGCCGCCCGGCACCGGTGGCCTTTTGCGCATCGTCTTCGCGAGCGGGCCCGGCCGGTACGTGCCGGGCGGGTTCCCCCTGGGCTCCGGGGACGTGGGGGTGGTCCGGGGCAGCTCGCTGAATCTGCACGAGCCTGGCGCGGTCCGCGCGCTGCTCGACGCGGCGAGGGCCCACGGGTGGCGGCCGGAGGAGCGGGGGCCGGTGGAGATCGACGGCTGGCTCCTGCTGGACGCCGCGGCTGCCGCGCAGGTGACGCGCGCCGAGGAGGCCGGTCGGGAGAACCCCTGAGAACCGTCCCCGCTACGGTCGCCCCATGAGAATTCGCATCGTCGACGCGTTCACCGACCGGCCCTTCGCCGGCAATCCCGCCGGTGTCGTCCTGCTGGACTCCGATGCCTTCCCCGAAGCGGGCGCGCTTCAGCGGATCGCCACCGAGGTCAACCTCTCGGAGACGGCCTTCGCCCACCCGTTGCCGCCGGGCGGGGACGCGGACTGGGCGCTGCGCTGGTTCACCCCGACGACGGAGGTGGACATGTGCGGGCACGCCACCCTCGCCACCGCGCACGTGCTGCACTCGACGGGGACGGCCACGGGCGCTGTACGGTTCGCCACCCGGTCCGGGGTGCTCACCACCGTCGCCCGCTCCGACTCGGCCTACACGATGGATTTCCCCACCTCCTCCCTCACGCCGGAGGCCGTGCCGCAGGGGCTCGCTCGGGCTCTGGGCGCCGAGCCGCTCCTGGTGCTCGACACCGCCGAACACATCGGTGACCTGCTGGTCGAGCTCGACGACGAGGCGACCGTACGCGGGCTGACGCCCGACTTCGCGGCTCTCGTACGGTGTTCGCGGCGCGGGGTGATCGTCACCGCCGCGGCGGAGGACCCCACCCTGGGGTACGACTTCGTCTCCCGCGGCTTCTTTCCCCGGGTCGGCATCGACGAGGACCCCGTGACCGGCAGCGCGCACACCGCGCTCGCCCCGTTCTGGTCGGCCCGCCTCGGCCGCGACACGCTCACCGGCCTCCAGGGCTCCGCCCGTACCGGCCTGGTCCGCACGGAGCTGCGCGGGGACCGGACGCTGCTCACCGGCAACGCGGTGACCGTCATCGACGGGGAACTCCTCACTTCTCTCTGAGCGGACGGCGCGAGCCGTCGTCGGG
>NZ_JBHWZJ010000192.1:0-13406 GCF_042728415.1 Streptomyces sp. NPDC060198
CCTTTCCAGGAGAGGACCGGGGCCGTCGTGTGCGCGGATGCGACCGGGTACTACAGGGCGACGCCCAGGAGGGCGTCGACGGTACGGGAGACGAGACCGGGTGCGCCCTCGTCCGTGCCGCCCTCGGACTGCTGGCGCTCGGCCCAGCGGTCCACGGCGGCCAGCGCGGTCGCGGCGTCCAGGTCGTCGGCGAGGGCCTCGCGGACCTCTTCGACCAGGGCGTCGGCCGAGGGGCCGTCCGGACGGGAGACGGCGGCGCGCCACCGTCCGAGCCGGGCGACTGCGTCGGCGAGGACCTGGTCGGTCCACTCCCAGTCGCTCCGGTAGTGGTGCGAGAGCAGGGCGAGGCGGATCGCCGCCGGGTCCACGCCCTCGCGGCGCAGCGTGGAGACGAAGACGAGGTTGCCCCGCGACTTCGACATCTTCTCGCCGTCCAGGCCGACCATGCCGGCGTGGACGTACGCCCGGGCGAAGGGGTGCTCGCCGGTCAGGGCCTGCGCGTGCGAGGCCCCCATCTCGTGGTGCGGGAACGCCAGGTCGGATCCGCCGCCCTGCACGTCGAAGCCCATGCCGAGGTGGTCCAGGGCGATGGCGACGCACTCGATGTGCCAGCCGGGCCGTCCGGCTCCGAGGCTGCCGCCGTCCCAGCTGGGCTCGCCCTCGCGGGCCGCCATCCACAGCATCGGGTCGAGGGGGTTCTTCTTGCCGACACGCTCCGGGTCGCCACCGCGCTCGGCGGAGAGCAGCCGCATGGCTTCGGCGTCGAGGTGGGAGACCTCGCCGAAGTGCGGGTCGGACTCGACGGAGAAGTAGACGTCGCCTTCCAGCTCGTACGCCGCACCGGCGTCACGCAGGCGCTCGACGAGAGGCACGATGCCCGGTATGGCTTCGACCGCACCGATGTAGTGCTTCGGCGGAAGCATCCGCAGCGCGGTCATGTCCTCGCGGAACAGGGCGGTCTCGCGCTCCGCGAGGGCGGTCCAGTCCTCTCCGTCGCGCACGGCCCGCTCCAGCAGCGGGTCGTCCACGTCGGTCACGTTCTGGACGTAGTGAACCTGCCGCTTGGTGTCGAGCCACACGCGCTGTACGAGATCGAACGCGTTGTAGGTCGCCGCATGACCCATGTGGGTCGCGTCGTACGGCGTGATGCCGCAGACGTAGATGCGGGCGACGGGACCGGGGTCAAGGGTGATCCGTCCGCCGGTCGCGGTGTCGTGGATCCGAAGGTCGCGGCCCTTGCCAGGCAGGGCGGGGACCTCAGAAGCGGGCCAGGCATGCATGTCATGAGCGTAACCGGACGGAGGTTCCGGATACGAACCGGATGGCGAATCGTGTCCGAAGACGCATTCTTGACGGAACCGTCCGGCCCCGCTAAGGCGTGTTCGGAAGAGGCCCGGCCGCGTCGGTCGGGCCATTCTGCCGACAGGCGCCTGTCAGACCGGCGGCCACGGGATGGCGGGCCACTGCCCGCTCGGCACCGGGTGCAGCCCCGTCGTCCGGAGCGCGGCCACCCGTTCCCGTACGGCGTCCAGCTCGGCCGGGGTGATGAGCCCGCCCAGCCGTACGGCCAGCCGCGCCTCGGGCGCCAGCGCCTCGGCGAGGCGGTCCAGCACCTCGGCCGCTTCGGAGGTCAACGGCTCGCCGGCCCAGCCCCAGAGCAGGGTGCGCAGCTTGTCGTCGCGGTGGAAGGTGACGCCGTGGTCGATGCCGTACAGCAGCCCGCCGGGTGCGGGGAGCAGGTGGCCGCCCTTGCGGTCGCTGTTGTTGATCACCGCGTCGAGCACCGCGAGCCGCCGCAGCCGGGCGTCGTCCGCGTGCACCAGCAGGGCGGTCTTCCCCTCGCCCACGTCGGCGAGGCCCACGGCCTTCCAGCCGTCCTCCGGCTCCTCCCCCTCGACGAGGGCGAGCATGGGGCCGGCGTCGGGCTCGGCGTCGATCCACAGCTGGCACATGCCCTCGCCGTACGGGCCCTCGCGCAGCACGGTGGGCGGGACGAGCCCCCAGCCGGTGGTCTCCGAGACCTCCCAGGCGGCCACCTCGCGCTGGGCGAGGGTGCCGTCGGGGAAGTCCCACAGCGGCTGCTCCCCGGCGACGGGCTTGTAGACGCACGGAAGCTCCGCGCCGTCGAGCGCGACGGTGCAGCGCAGGACCGCGTTGGAGGCTCCGGGCACCCGGCCGAGGACGGTGAGCCGCCCCTCCGTGAGCAGGGTGACCACTTCGGCTGCGGTCGTCATGCCCCGCGCCGGTATCCGTTCTGACGCGGGCACACGTGTCCTTCCGGGTCGAGCGGCAGGCTGCACAGCGGGCACGGCGGGCGACCTGCGGAGACGACGTCGAGGGCGCGCTTGGCGAAGGCCCGGGCCTGGGCGCCGCTGAGGCGTACCCGGAGCATCGGCGGGCCGTTCTCCTCGTCCTGGAGAAGCCTTTCCTCGGCCGCCGCCAGGTCGTCCTCGGCGTCGACGTCGATCTCGACGAGGGCCTGCGCCTCGACGATCATGCACTGCTCGTCGCCGTCCCAGGCCAGTGCCATCGTGCCGACCCGGAACTCCTCCTCCACGGGGGTGTCGAGCGGCGCGGTGTCGGCGACGGCCACGGGGGCCACGGCGGGGACCGGCGAGTTGCCGCCGGTACGGCGGACGACCTCGTCGAGCAGCTCGTCGATCCGCTCCGCGAGCGCGGCGACCTGGGTCTTCTCCAGGGCCACGCTGGTGACCCGGCCGCCGGCGGACGCCTGGAGGAAGAACGTACGGCGTCCAGGCAGCCCGACCGTGCCGGCCACGAATCGTTCCGGCGGGTCGTAGAGGAACACCTGACGGGACACGTCAGTTCTCCCTTGGGGATCGACGGCGGACGGGGGCTGACCCCCGCCGCTCGGGGACGGGTGCCGGGAAAACCCTCGAACGGGCTCCCTACGGCCCGTCCACCCTATCGCCAGGAGCGATCACGGCGCCCCAGCGCCGCCCCCCACCTGGGCGTGCGATCCGTGGTCCGATCCGTCGGCGGGGGTGGCGTCGGCGCCCAGTCCCTGCTCGCGCGGGGCGATTCCGGCCAGGTCGCCGGTGTCGCCGAGGCGCAGCAGGAAGGGGCGCAGCCGCGTGTAGCGGACGGCGGTGACCGAGCAGGGGTCGACGTGGATGCGCTGGAAGAGGTCGAGATGCATGCCGAGGGCGTCGGCGACGACGGCCTTGATGATGTCGCCGTGCGAGCACATCACGTAGACGGCGTCCTCGCCGTACTCGGCCTCGATGCGGGCGTTCCAGGCCCGGACGGCGTCGACCGCGCGGTTCTGCATCGCCCGCATCGACTCGCCGCCCGGGAAGGCGGCGGCGGAGGGATGCTGCTGCACGACCGACATCAGCGGCTCGTCGGACAGTTCGGCGAGCTTGCGCCCGGACCAGTCCCCGTAGTCGCACTCGGAGAGGCCGTCCTCGACGTGCAGGGGCAGGCCGGGACGCGCGTCCAGCAGCGGCTGGAGTGTTTCCCGGCAGCGCTGGAGGGGGCTGCTGACGGCGGCCACGAGCGGAATTCCGGCGAGGCGGCCGGGGAGCCCGGCGGCCTGTGCGGCGCCGCGCTCGTCCAGCGCGACACCGGCGGTACGGCCCGCGAGCACTCCGGAGGTGTTGGCGGTGGAGCGTCCGTGGCGTACGAGGATCAGGGTGGGCATACCGGCCAGCCTAACGACCCCCGGCGGGGGCCCGGGGGCGGGGCGAAGGTGTGCTTTCGGCCGGGGCAGGGAAGAATGCGCGCCGTGATTGTCGACTGTGCCATCTACCGGGACGGGCGCCGGACGGACGGCCCCGAAGACTTCTCCGACGCGCTGGACGAGGCGCGGGCCGCGGGGGACGCCTTTCTCTGGATCGGGCTGCACGAGCCCACCGAGGAGGAGTTCTCCCTGGTGACCAAGGAGTTCGGGCTGCACCCCCTGGCCGTGGAGGACGCGCTCAAGGCGCACCAGCGGCCCAAGCTGGAGATCTACGACGACTCGTTGCTCATGGTGCTCAAGCCGATCGCGTACGAGCCGGCCGGCGACACGGTCAGCGCGGACGAACTGATGGTCTTCGTGGGCGACTCGTTCGTGGTGACGGTCCGCCACGGCGAGAGCGCCCCGCTGGCGGACGTACGGCGCCGGCTGGAGGCGCAGCCCGGAGTACTGCGGCAGGGGCCGACCGCCGTGCTGTACGCCGTCAGCGACTCGGTCGTCGACCACTACATAGACGTGGCGGGCGAGCTGCAGATCGACCTGGAGGAGCTGGAGACGCAGGTGTTCGCGCCGAGCGGCAACGCCGAGTCCCAGCACACCGCGAGCCGCATCTACACCTTCAAGCGCCAGGTGATGGAGTTCCGTCGGGCCGCGGGCCCCCTGACGGCACCGATGAACCGCCTTTCGGGCACCGGCGTGCCGTTCGTGCACGCGGAGTCGCAGCCCTTCTTCCGGGACGTCGGCGACCACCTCACCCGTGCCAACGAGCAGGTGGAGGGGCTGGACCGGCTGCTGTCCGACATCCTCTCGGCGCATCTGGCGCAGATGGGCGTCCGGCAGAACGACGACATGCGCAAGATCTCGGCCTGGGCGGCGATGGCCGCCGTGCCGACGATGGTCGCGGGCATCTACGGCATGAACTTCGACCACATGCCGGAACTCCACTGGGTGTGGTCCTACCCCGCGGTGATCGTGCTGATGGCCGGGGTGGTCTTCGGCCTGTACCGCCAGTTCAAGCGGCGCGGCTGGCTCTGACCGCACGCGCACCGGCTCCACGCGGCCGGCTCCGGCTCTGCCCGGGCTCCCTGGCTCCCGAGCTCCCTGGCTCCCTGGCTCCCTGGCTCAGGCGAATTCGGCGCCCGCCACGGCCGGTGAGCCGAGGGCGTCGCGGCGCTCCGGCTCCGCCAGGCTGACCATCCGGCGCCAGCCGGCCAGCCGCTCGTACGCGTACAGCGCGTGGATGCCCGCCGCCAGCGCCGCCGCCTTCGGCCGGGGCCAGCCGAGGATGCGGCCCATGTGGGCCATGACGGCGAGGCTGACGTCGCGGTAGACCCTGATCTCGGCGAGGGCGCACTCGCGCAGGATGCGCTGGATCGCGCGGCCGTGGCCGGCGCGGGCGAGGCGGAGGAGTTCCTCGTGGCAGTAGGCGAGGTGGTTGTCCTCGTCGTGCGAGATCATCCGCACGGCGCGGCCGATGGCGGGGTCGTCGGCGAAGTACTTGAGCAGCAGGCGCATCTGCTCGGAAGCCCGCTGCTCGGTGACCCGGCTGTGGGCCAGATAGGTGACGATGTCGCGCTCCGCGAGCGGTTCCTCGCCCTTGAGCCGTGTGTGGGCGAGGCCGATCCCGTGGCGCTCCAGCAGCATCGTGTAGTCGGTGTCGGCCGGGACCTCGGCGGCGGGCAGCCCACGCTTCTTCAGGAGTGCGTTGAAGATCCGGCCGTGCTTGTCCTCGTCGGCGCCGTGCCGGGCGATTTTCGGGGCGAGGGCGCGCTGGCTCCCGGGCACGAGCGCGGCGATGCGCGCGTTCTCCCAGCCGCCCTGCGACTCACCGCTGGCGGCGATGGAGCAGAAGAGCCGGAACGACTCGTCGTCGTCGAGGATCTCCTGGAAGAGACTCTTTGCCGAGAGCATGACTGCCACCTCCGTACCCGTCTCCGGACAGCCTTCAAAAATTCAAAGGCTCCGCGGCGCTCCGGGCAACCGGAGCGGGCCCGGGCCCGCTCCGGCCGGTGACGCTACTCGGCGGCGCCGGAGCGCTCCAGGGCCTCCGTACCGGCGCGCAGGGCGGCGATCCGCTCCTCCAGCGTGAAGCCGGCGGGGGCGAGAGTGAGGGTGGTGACGCCGGCTTCGGCGTAGGCGCGCATCCCGTCGGCGATCCGGTCGACCGGGCCGAGCAGGGTGGTCTGGTCGATCAGCCGGTGCGGGACGGCGGCGGCGGCACCGTTCTTGTCCCCGGCGAGGTACTTGTCCTGGATCTCGGCGGCTTCCTTCTCGTACCCCATGCGCTGGGCGAGCTGGTTGTAGAAGTTCTGCTTCCGGCTGCCCATGCCGCCGACGTAGAGCGCGGTGTACGGGCGGAACATGTCCGCCAGACCGTTCACGTCGTCGCCGACCGCGAGCGGGACGGTCGGGCAGACGTCGAAGCCCTCCAGGGGCAGCCCGGCCTTCTCGCGGCCCGCCCGCAGGTGCCGCAGCGCGGTCTCCTCCAGGTGTTCGGCGGACGGGAAGATCAGCAGCGCGCCGTCCGCGATCTCGCCGGTCTGCTCCAGGTTCTTGGGGCCGATGGCGGCGATGTAGAGCGGGATGTGCTCGCGCTGCGGGTGGACGGTCAGCTTGATCGGCTTGCCCGGGCCGCCGGGCAGCGGGAGGGTCCAGTGCTGCCCCTCGTACGTGAGGCGCTCGCGGGCCATCGCCTTGCGGACGATGTCGACGTACTCGCGGGTGCGGGCCAGCGGCTTGTCGAACTTGACTCCGTACCAGCCTTCGGAGACCTGGGGACCCGAGACGCCGAGGCCCAGGCGGAAGCGGCCGCCGGAGAGGGAGTCGAGGGTGGCCGCCGTCATGGCGGTCATGGCGGGCTGGCGGGCCGGGATCTGCATGATCGCGGAGCCCACGTCGATGGACTCGGTCTGCGCCGCGACCCAGGTGAGCACGGTCGGCGCGTCGGAACCGTACGCCTCCGCCGCCCAGCAGACGTCGTAGCCGAGGCGGTCCGCCTCCTGCGCGACGGCGAGGTTGTCGGCGTCCATGCCCGCACCCCAGTAACCGAGATTGATGCCGAGCCGCATATCCGCTCCCCTTACTGATCAGTAACGTCTCTGTTCGCCGGACTCTAGCGCGGTGCGGCGCCGTCCGGCAGGGGCAGGGCCGCGCCATGGTTGTCCACAGGCTTCCCCGCTCCGGGGGCCCGGACAGTAATCTCTGCGCCCATGGAGCAGAGGCATCTCGGCCGTACCGGCCTTCGTGTGTCCCGGATCGGGCTCGGCACCCTCACCTGGGGCCGGGACACGGACGAGCACGACGCCGCCGACCAGTTGAAGGCCTTCTGGGACGCGGGCGGCACTCTGGTCGACACCGCGGACGCTTACGGGGGCGGGGAAGCGGAGTACCTCCTCGGGCGGCTCCTGGGCGGTCTGGTGCCGCGGGAGGACCTCGTGGTGGCCACGAAGGCGGGCAGCGTGCGCGATCCGTACCGCAGGTTCAACGGCTCGCGCGGACATCTGCTCGCCGCGCTGGACGCGTCCCTGGAGCGGCTCGGCACGGACCACGTCGATCTGTGGCAGGTGCACGCATTCGATCCGGTGACCCCGCTGGAGGAGACGCTCCAGGCCCTGGACCTGGCGGTTTCCTCCGGCCGGGTGCGGTACGCGGGGGTGTCCAACTTCTGCGGCTGGCAGCTGGCGAAGGCCGCGACCTGGCAGCTGGCGGCACCGGGTGCGCGGACCCGGCTGGCGAGCACGCAGATGGAGTACTCGCTGCTGCAGCGCGGTGTGGAGCGCGAGGTGTTGCCCGCCGCCCTCGACCTCGGCGTGGGGCTGCTGCCCTCGTCCCCGCTGGGGCGCGGTGTCCTGACGGGCAAGTACCGCTCGGGCACCCCGTCCGGTTCGCGCGGGGCCTCGGAGCAGCTGGCACCGTTCGTGGAGCCGTACCTCGACGACGCGGCGAGCCGCATCGTCGAGGCGGTCGCCACGGCGGCCGACGGGCTGGCCACCACCCCGCTCCAGGTCGCGCTCGCCTGGGTGCGCGACCGGCCCGGGGTGGCCGCCCCGGTCATCGGCGCGCGCAACGCGCAGCAGCTCACCGAGGCTTTGTCGGTGGAGACGCTTACGCTTCCTGACGAGATCTGCCAGGCGCTCGACGACGTGTCGGCGCCCGTGCACCGCTATCCGGACCAGGACTGGAGCACGCTGTGACTGCGCTTCCCCGGGGGGAAACCCCGGGCCACTCGGCCGACCCCGAGGACCGCCCCCAAGAGCCGTCGGACCTGCCCGAGAGCCGCTCGGAAGCCCGCACGGAGGCAGGCCCGGAGGTCCGCCCGGAGGACGGCCCGGACCTGCCCGACGACTCCCCGGACCTTCCCGGTGGCGCCGCCGGTTCCGAGGGCGTTCCCGAGGGCGGTTCGGTCGATGATTCCGAGGACGGTGCCGGAAGCGACGGGGCCCCGGGCGCGGTACCGGGCGAGGCCACGGACGCCCCGGCGGTGTCCGAGGCACAGGCCGAGCTCGCGGCCCAGCGGGAGCTGCGCAAGCGCATCGAGCAGCGGAAGACCGAGAAGGCCGGTCCGATCGCCGCCGGGACCGGACTGAGCGGTACGGCCGCGCAGCTGCTGGCCGCCGTACGGGCGGTCGAGAGCGGCGAGAAGACCGCCTCCGCGTTCTACGAGGCTCCCGCCGCCCCCGCGACGCGAACGGCCGCCCCCGTGGCGGACCAGCGCGCTCACCTCCCCCGGGCCGTCCAGGCCGCCCCCGCACCTCAGGAGGCGCCCGAGGAGGCCGTGGAGGCGGTACGCGCCGTACTGGCCGGGGCGGGCGCCCCCACGGCCCTGGCTCCTGGGGCCGTGGGGGCGCTGGGCGAGCAGGCGGCCGAGGTGCTGCGGCAGGACCCCTGGCAGCTGCTGGCCGTCCCCGGCGTACACCCCGAGCAGGCGGACGGGTTCGCCCGGGCCCTGCTGGGGCCCGCGTGCGGTCCCGACGACGGACGCCGCACCGCCGCGCTGGTGGGCTGGCTGCTGGAACAGGCTGCCGTGCGCGGCCACACGGCCCTGGACGTCGTCGCGGTTCGGACCGCGCTCGCCGGACACGGCGTGACGGACCCGGAGACGGCCGTGGACGACGCGGTGGCCGAGGGGGTCGCTCTGCTGTTCCAGGAAGGCGTGGACCCCGCCGGGGCCGGGGAGTTCACCGAGAGCGCCGAAGAGGAATCCGCCGGCGACGACACCGCCGACGAGAGCGCCGACGCCTCGGGCGAGGAGGAGCCGGGCCCCGCGCTGCTCGGGCTCGACCGGTACGCCCTGGCCGAGGAGAGCCTCGCGGACGGGCTCGGCCGGCTGGCCAACGCCTGTGAGAAGGGCGCCGACTGGACGGACGCGGCCTCGGCCGCTCCCTCGCCCTCGGCCGCGGAGCTGATCCGCGCCGTCGCCGGGGCGGGCCTGGTCGTCCACTCCGGAGGCGAGGCGGCCCGCGCCGAACCCGCCGCCCTGCTGGTGGCGGCCCGCGGGCTGGGCCTGCGCGCACTCGGCGCCACGCACAGCGTGGACGGCCGCCGCCGGCTGGCCGCGGGGGCGGGGGACACCGGCGCCGCCGTCACGCTCCCCGGGCTGCTCTCCGGCGCCGAGGGGCCGGGACGGGACGAGGAGGGCGCCCTCGCGCTCGACCTGCTGGTGGTCCTGGACGCCCCGCAACTGGACGTGGAGACCGCCGCCGCGCTCGTGGAGTCCCTCGCGGACGGTACGCGGCTGGTGCTGAGCGGCGACCCCGGAGTACTGGGTTCAGCCGGTGCGGGCCGCGTCTTCGCGGACGTCCTCGCCGCCCGTGCCTGCCCGCAGGTGGTCTCCCGCACGCCCGATCCCGGGCCCATCGGTGAGCTGGTCTCCGGCATCGGCATCGGTGAGCTGAACCAGGTCGGGGCGCCGGGCAAGGAGGTGGTGATCGTGCCGGTGCGGGACGCGGGCGAGGCCGTGCACCGCACCGTGCAACTGGTCGCCGACTCCGTACCCCGCGCCTTCGGCATCGACGCGGCGGACACCCGGGTGATCACCGTGGGCCACGGCGGCTCGGCGGGCACCCGGGCGCTGAACGCGGCGCTCAAGGAACGCCTCAACCCCGGCCCCGGGCGCTTCGGCGGCTTCGACCCGGGCGACCGGGTGGTCCACGTTCCCGCGCCGGGCCGGACCGTACCCGGTGTCGTGGTGTCGGCCGACGCCGAGGGGCTGCGGCTGGACTGCGAGGGCACGCCCGTCGTCGTACCGCAGGGCCGGGTGGCCTCGGCGGTCCGGCACGGCTGGGCGCTCAGCGCCCACCAGGCGGCGGGGACGCGCTGGCCGGCCGCGGTCGTCGTGCTCCCCGGCGACGCGGCGCGAGGGCTCAGCAGGCCGTGGGTGTACACCGCGTTCAGCCGGGGCGAGCGCCATCTGTCCGTCGTGCACGGCGTGGACCAGGCGCTCCCCAGGGCCGTGGCCGAGATCCCCGGACAGGAGCGCACCACCCGGCTGCGGGCCCTGCTGGAGGCCCTGCCGACGCCCGACGCTTCGTCCTGAGGAACAGCCCCGGGCCGGCGGCAGCCGGTCGGCGGTCCGCGCTCACCCGCCCTCCCTCTCCGGCAGCACCAGCCAGATTTCGGAGAGGGAGAGCCCGTGCTCCGCGCTCTCCGTCCCGCACGCGCACCCGAGCACGGTCCGGCGCCAGTCACAGGTGACGGTCCACGGACCGTCCCGGCCCCCGCACCCCGGGCAGACCACGGTCTCGGCCGACCACACTCCCGGCGCGGGCCTGGCGTGGTGCCGGAACCTCCCCGCGTAACGGGCCTCCCACGGCTCGACGGGGGGCGTGAGCGGGCCGGCGCCGCCGGAGCCCGTCGCGACGAGGGCGGTGAACAGGGCGCCGAGACCGGGGAGCAGGGCTTCGCCCGCTCCGGTCGGCGGCGCCGCGTCCGCCTCCGTTCCCGGCGCGGCCGGGTACCGGGGGGCCGCGGCTGCCGGGACCGGATTCGGGGCGGCGTGCCAGGGCAGCAGGGCTCGTGCGACGGCCGCCAGGAGGGCGGCGGCGGACGGGCTGACTGCCCCGGCGTCCAGGTGGTGGACGGCGGTGCGACATACGCGTTGGAGCCGTCTGTCCCGGTCCGTCGCCCGGGTCCGGGCCGCCGCCGTGCCCCGCCGGGCCGGGACCGGCGCCGTGAGGCGGCCCAGGACGGCCTCGGCGGCCTCGGCATCGGCCGGGGACAGGCGCCACTCGTCCGCGGCGAGCAGCCGCCACGTCCTTCCCGACTCCTGGACGAGCGCACCCGACCGGAGGGACCGGTCACTCGGCACCGTCGTCCGCTTTCCGCGCGCCCGCGCCATCGCCTCGGCCCTCTCCCGGTCGCGTCGGTCGCGTCGGAGTCGGCGGGGTACGGTGTCCCGCCGCGCCGACTCCGCCATGGTGTGCTCGGTCACTCCCCCGGGACCCGGGACAAGCCGGTGGCCCGGTGCACGGGGCACCGGGCCACCGGCCCGTCCGAAGAGCCGTCAGGGCGGTCGGGGATCCCGGGCGCGGTCAGGCGCCGCCGGACGGGAGCCCGTCCAGATCCTCGTCGTCGTCCTCGTCCTCGTCCTCGTCGCCCTCGATGTCGTCGTCGAAGACGGAGCTGACGTCGAACCGGCACACCACCAGCTCCGGGTCCACGTCCTCGAAGGGCGACCCGAGCCACTCCCCCGGTTCGCCGGCTTCCTCGGCGGCGGCCACCCAGAGCGTGGAGTCCCCCTCGGCCAGGCCGAACTCCTTGTGGCGGGAGGCGATCTCGTCGGGTTCGTACTCGCCGAACAGCACGCCGAGCGCGGCATGGACACTCGTACCGACGATCGCGGCGTGACCGGTGTCGAGGTCGTCCGGGTCGGCGTCCGCGAGCCGCTGCGCCTGGGCGAGCAGCCGCTGCGGTTCCGCCACCGCGTAGTCGCGCCGGATCAGCACGCTGAGCGCGCTCGGTTCGGCCGGTCCGGCGTACGGGGGCAGGGAATCGTCCGCACCCGGGATCTCGAAGGGAGTTACCTCGTCGTGCCGTTCGTAGAGGAGTTCGTCGTAGACCTCGGCGGCGGCGGCGAGAGCGTTGAACGCTTCGTACACGGCGGGGTCCTCGTCCCCGCTACGGCGTTCGACCGCGTCGAGGTGACGGTCGATCGCGGCTTTGACCGCTTCGGCGGCGGCACGTACCTCGGCAGCGGTGGGCTGCGCAGCATCAGACATGAGGCAGACGCTATCCGTACCGGGGCTCTGCCCGCACAATAGATGCGATGCCGGAATACGAATTTGTCGACGTGTACGTGCCGCGCGGGGTGTCCCGCAAGGATGCGGCCCGACTTTTGACCGACCACGCGGAGTACGGGCACTGGGAGCTGGACCGCCTGACGCTCCGCCACGACGGCAGCCGCAGGGTGCGGCTGCGGCGGAGGATCATCCGCCAGCTCAGGGCCACCTGGTGACGCAGGAGCGGGCCCCGCAGCCGCGGGACCCGCTCCTCTTCGTCATGCGTGTCACCAGGACGGCAGGGTTTCCGCCCGGACCGTGACGGGCTCGCGCGCCCCGGCCCGGTCCGGACGGAAGGAACCTTCCGGTCCTGGATCCGCCGCCCCGGGGTTGTCCCCCACATTCCTGGCGGGTGCGCGACGACAGCTACGACACCTCGCCGCGTTGTCGGAACGTCCCGCGTACATCCCGTATGCGAACGCTCCTGCGCCTCGCGACGCACCGCGTCCGACGCCGCGCACCGATCCACCACGAATCGCGGGACAGCCCTCAGGTCGTGTTGGTGAAAGTAGCGCCGTCCGCCCGGAGGGCGGGTCCGGCGGAACTTTCACGACACGGCCTAGGCGGCGCTGCGCGAGCGGCGGTAGAACACCGCTCCGGCACCGGCGAGCAGCATGCCCGCACCGGCCGGAATCAGCATGCCGAGGTCACCGGCACCGGTCTCCGCGAGCTGCGGAGGCACGTTCACCTCGGGGGCGGGCGGCTCGTGGGCCGGCGGGGCGACGGGCTCCTCGGGCGTGACCGGCACCTCCGGCACGACGGGCGGGGCGACCGGGGTGCCGTTGACGCATTCGTTGCCGAAGACCGGGTTCAGCAGTCCCACGACGTCCACGGAGTTGCCGCAGGCGTTCACGGGGATGTCGATCGGCGCCTGGACGCTGTTGCCGGAGAGGATGCCGGGAGATCCCTGAGCGACCCCCTGCGCCGTGGCGCCGCCGCCGGTGCCGACAGCCTTGGTGGAGTCGCCTGCGCGGTGCCTGCCGGTCCCCGAGGCGGCGTTCCCGCCCTGCTGCGCCGAGGTGTCCCCGGCGTGGGCGCCGGACGACCGGCCGGCGCCGCCGCCGCCGCTCACGGAATCGCCCTGCGACGTGTTCGCGCAGCTGTTTCCGAACGCCGGGTTGAGCAGACCGACGACGTCCACGGAATTTCCGCAGACGTTTACCGGGATCTCGATCGGAATCTGGATGCTGTTCCCGGATGCCACCCCCGGGGAATTCGTCGCGGCGGAAGCCGCTCCGGAGTCCGCCTGCGCGTAACCCCCGCCGAGTGCGAGCACTCCGCCGGCCGCCGCCATGGTGATCAGGCCTTTACGAGTGACCTGTCGCATAGGTTCTTTTCCTGCCTTCTGCACTTCCGAATTACCCCCGGACACGACCGTGCGAGGGCCGAATGCCGGTCGGGGCCCGCGCGCCGGGGGCGCCCGCCCGGGG
>NZ_JBHWZJ010000193.1:0-13361 GCF_042728415.1 Streptomyces sp. NPDC060198
GTCGGAGACTGTGACCAACAGCCCCCGACGTCGTCGCGACGGGCCCCACTGCGCGCTCGAACCGTTCGGTCGCCCGGACGTCAGCTCGCGAGCACCGCGGTGGCGTTGCAGTCGTAGACCTCGTCCACCTTGCTCGGGTCCTTCATCGGCACCGTGAACTTCTGGGGATCGAGCGATTCGGAGGCGTCGAGTTCGACCCGCAGGTGAGCCGTGTCGAGCGTGTTGGTGGCGGAGTCGGAGAACGTCACGGTGATGTCGACCTCGGCGATTCCGAAGTCCACCGGGGAGAGCTCCACCTGCGAGGACGCCACTGCCTTCTGGGAACCGTTTGCCGGGTGGGCGCACGTGAGCACGCGGACGCCCGGGTCGGTGGTGGGCACCGCGCTGGGGTCGGGGGTCGGTTCCTCCGTGACCGAGTCCGTGGCCGAGTCCGAGCCCGAGGATGAGGACGAGCCGGAGCCGTAGTCGTCGTCGTCGTAGTCGTCGGTGGTGCTGCCGCTGTTGTAACCGTTGCTCTTGTGGGAGTTGGAGCACCCGCCACCGCCGGAGCCGTGGCTCGACCCGCTGTGGCCGTGCCCGTGGCTGGACGTGGAGAATCCGGTGAGCGCGAGCACCACCACCGCCAGGACCGCCGCCAGTTTCATCTGTTGCCGCACCATGGATGCAGCCCCCCTCGTGTCTCGTCTTCTTCGCGACGTCTTCTCCCGGCGCCTTCTCCGGGTGTTCTCGTTGCCGCACCAGCATCGGGGCGAAGGCCCACTGCCAAGTCATGACCCTGTCACGGATTGGTCATGGTGTGCGGGGCGGCTCCGAAAATGATGTGCGGAACGGGCCGGAAATGACGCATGGGGCGGGTGCGCACGGTGGTGTTGCGGGGCGGTCCGAAGCAATGTGCGGTGCGGGCCACACGTCGTGGCGCGGCTTCGGAGTCGCGAGCGCCGGGAGGCGGGCGTAGCGTCGAACGCGAGAGTGTCACGCACGTGTCCGCGCGTGCGCCGTCGGTAGGTTCGCGCGATGCGCGCAGGAGGCTGACGATGATCCGCAACATCCTCGGCTCCGTGATCGCTCTCGCCGGAGCGGCGGCCGCCGTCCTGAGCCCCTTCCGCGACTGGTACGACGGCCGCCCCGGGCGCGACTACCGCGTCCAGGACCTTTTCGAAGGCATCACCACCACCTCGTCGGGGGTGATGGTCTCCCTGTTCCTCCCCTTGCTGGTCGCCGCGGTGCTGACCCTCGCCGGGGTCGTGCTCCGCTCGCGGCTGGTGGTGGCGCTCGCCGGGGTGCTGACGCTCGGCTTCACCGTGCTGTGGATGGTCCGGCAGGGCCAGGCGACGGGAAGCCTGACGGTGGACCCGGACGGTTCCGGGCTCCAGTGGGGGGTGGCGCTCGCCCTCGGCGGCGGACTCCTGATGCTGATCGGGTCCCTGGTGATGTCGGGGCGACGACGTCGGCGGGACCGGGTCGGGGGCACGCCGGACCACGACGCGCGCACCGCGCCCTACCCCACACCCGGCTACGAGCACCCGGACACCTGGCCGCCCACGCAGGAGCCGGGCCCGTCCGCCCACACGAGCCCGCTGCCCGAGCCGGAACCGGATCCGTACACCGGCCCGGAGGACCCGCGCCGGCACGACGGCTCCTGAGGCCGCACGGCGCACGGAGGCACGCCACGAGCCGGGTCTGCCGACCTACCGGGCCCGGTTGTTCCCCGTCCCCGTGCCCTTCAGCGCGTCCAGCGCGTAGACGCACCGGTCCTTGCTGCAGGCGTAGACGACCCCGTCGCGGGCCACCGGGGACCCGGTGATCTCGCCACCGGTGGCGAGCTTCCAGCGCAGGGTGCCACCCGCCGCGTCCAGGGTGTAGAGGACGTGGTCGGCGGAGCCGAAGTGCACACGTCCGTCCGCGACGACGGGGCTGCCGACCACGTCACCACCGGCCGCGAACCGCCACTTCGGGGTGCCGGTCACCGCGTCCAGGGTGTAGAGCGCGCTGCCGCTGCCGACGTGCACGTTCCCGCCGGCGACCAGTACGGGTTCGATGGAGTGGCGTGCCTCCGTGGCGATGCGCCAGCGGTCCTTGCCGTTCGCGGCGTCGAGCGCGTAGACCGTGCCGAGGTAGTCGGCGAGGTACACGCCACCCCCGGTCACCGCCGGGCCCGGAGCGAACGCGGGCGCCGACAGGAAGACGGCGGGCGCCTCGAAGTGCCAGCGCACATGGCCGGTGGCGTTGTCCACGGCCAGTACCCGGGTGCCCGCGGCGACGTACACGTTGCCGTCCGGCGCGGGGGTCACCCGGACCGGGACACCGCCGCAGGAGGCCGCGTCACCGATGGGGTACGACCAGCGCTCGGAGCCGGTACGCGCGTCGAGCGCACGCAGCCGGGCGTCCTTCCAGACGTACGCGGTCCCCTCGTGGAGCGCAGGACCGGCCTCCGCGGTCTCGAAGTCGGTCTGGGCGCCGCTGATCTCCCAGAGCGGTTCGCCACCCGCCGCGTCCCACGCCTGGACGCCGCCGCCCCGGGTCCCGGTGAGAACGGTGCCCCGGTCCGCCTTGAGGGAGTAGACCCAGGCGTCGGTCCGCCGACGCCACCGTTCGGTGCCGCCCCTGGCGTCCAGCGCGTAGAGGGAGGGGCCGTCCGACGCGTGGATCACCCCGTCGTCGACGGCCATCGCCCAGGCCACGTCCCTTGTCTTGAACTGGCGCCGGCCGTTGCCGATGTCCAGCGCGTGGATCTCGAAGGACGTCACGTAGAGCAGACCGCCGGCGACGACGGGGGTGCCCCAGACGTCGTTGGACATGCGGAAGCGCCAGGGACGCCAGCGGTCCGGTACGGCGGGCGCCGCCTCGGGGGCGGTGGCCGGCGCGGGTACGGGTGCGGTGACCGGGGCGGGGACCGCACCGGTCAGGCCGGCCGGCGGGCGGACCCAGCCGGTGGCGGCGGCCGGGTGCGCGGCGGCGGCTCCCCGGATCTCGGCGGCGCGCGGGCCGGGACCGATCGCGACCTTCGCGCCGATCAGCCGGACCGGGCCGCCGTCCGTCGAGGATGCCGAGGGTGCGGCGGGTGCCGGCAGGGAGGGGCCGGGGCCCACGGGCGGCGCGGGCCGGGCGTGGGACGGCGGGGGCATCGGGGCGGTCTCGGGCATGCGGCTGGTCTCCCAGTCGCCGAGCGGCGGACGCGGGGGCGGCGGCGGGGCCACCAACTGCGCGGGTGCGGGGGCCATGGTGCGTCCGCCGCCACGACGCTGCTCGATCATCGCGGTGGCCCGGCCGGGCAGCCAGGCGGACGCGGTGCCGCTGTCGTCGCTGCCCGAGGCGAACAGGTGCGGGGCGAGCTGCGCCTGGAGATCCGCGGGGCTGGGGCGGCGGGTCGGGTCCATCTGCATGCAGGACTCGATCAGCGGGCGCAGCTCGTCCGGGAGCCCTTCGGTGTCGGGCCCTTCCCGCAGCAGCATGAAGACGGTCTCGACCGGGTTCGCGCCGTGGAAGGGCGCGTGTCCGGTGGCCGCGAAGACGAGGGTCGAGCCGAGCGAGAAGACGTCGCTCGCCCCGGTGACGCTGCGGGAGTCGCGGGCCTGCTCGGGCGACATGTAAGCGGGGGTGCCCACGGCGACGTTCGTCATGGTGAGGCGGGTGTTGGAGACCCCGGAGGCGATGCCGAAGTCGATGACGCGGGGGCCGTCCTCCACGACGAGCACGTTGGACGGCTTCAGGTCGCGGTGGACGAGCCCGGCGCCGTGGATGGACTGGAGTGCCTCGGCGATACCGGCGGCCAGCCAGCGGACGGCCTGGGTGGGCATGGGCCCGCACTCGTTCACTATCTCTTCGAGCGAGGGGGCGGGTACGTACGCGGTGGCCAGCCACGGCACGGCGGCGCGCGGGTCGGCGTCGACCACGGCGGCGGTGTAGAACCCGCTCACCGCGCGGGCGGCTTCGACCTCGCGGGTGAACCGGACGCGGAAGAGCTGGTCCTCGGCGAGCTCGGTGCGGACGGTCTTGATCGCCACCCGTCTGCCCGACGCCGAGCGTGCGAGATAGACGAGCCCCATGCCGCCGGCTCCGAGCCGTCCCAGCACCTCGAACGGGCCGATCCGTCTCGGGTCGTGCTGCGTCAGCTGTTCCACTTGCCTGCCACCTCCCCGTACGGGCCCTGGTCCCATGACCTTGCCCGCGAATTCCCGCCCCGTGCGGCGTCTCACCACCGGGCACCACCTGGCGGTGCGCACCCCGATTGTTCCTGGCGCGGCCCCCAGTTGCGAACCCGGGGGCGAATCGGGGTGTCATCGGCCTCTGTCGGTGGCAGAAGGGCGGGGCTCGCTGCTATGGGGACGTGCGTGCACAACCGCCGTACGGGCGAAAGGCGTCCGTGCGTGGCGCACTGACGGATACGAAGTGCGCCGGGGCGAACCGGTGTTGTACGGATGTCCGGCGCATCCGGGACGTGAGCGGGGGGCGCGCACAGACCTGCCGTGCACGCCCCCGCCCCCGGGGCCACGCTCGCGCGGGCTCGCGTCATTGCCCGTCAGTACCGGCGTCCGCCCCGTCAGTACCGGCCGCTGAACTGCGGAAGGGCGTCCGGGGCCGGGCCCTCCCCGGCCGCCGGGTCGCGGCGGGCCAGCTTCTCGCCCTCGATGTCGACCTCGGGCAGGACGCGGTCGATCCAACGCGGCAGCGTCCAGGCGTGCTTGCCGAGAAGAGTGAGGACGGCGGGCACGATCGTCATGCGGACGACGAAGGCGTCCAGGGCGACGGCGACCGCGAGGGCGAAGCCGAGGGATTTGATGATGGGTTCGTGCGAGCCCATGAAGCCGGCGAACACGGAGATCATGATGAGCGCGGCGGCCGTGACCACCTTGGCGCTGTGGTGGAAACCGGTCTCGATCGCCGTACGGGGGTCGGCGCCGTGGACGTACGCCTCCCGCATCCGGGTCACCAGGAAGACCTGGTAGTCCATGGCGAGTCCGAAGACGATGCCGACCAGCAGGATCGGCATCAGGCTCATGATCGGCCCGGTCTGCTCCAGGCCGATGAGGTCCTTGAACCAGCCCCACTGGAAGACCGCGACGAGCGAGCCGAGCGAGGCCAGCACCGAGAGCAGGAACCCGAGCGCCGCCTTGACCGGGACCAGGACCGAACGGAAGACCAGGATCAGGACGAGGAAGGCCAGTCCGACGACGAGCACGAGGTAGGGCACGATCGCCGCGCTGAACTTGTCGGAGATGTCGATGTTGAGCGCGGTGGTGCCGGTGACCATGGAGCGGGCACCGTTCGTGGTCGCGGTGTCACCGGCGAGGTCGCGAATCCGGGCGACGAGTTCCTTGGTGGCGTCGGTGGTCGGTCCGCTGCCGGGGACGACGGAGATGATCGCGGTGTCGCCGGCCTCGTTGAAGACGGCGGGCGACACGCCCTTGACGTCGGGCAGCGCCGTGATGGCCCGGCTCAGGTCGGCTGCGGCGCCCTTCGCGGTGGCGGGGTCCGGGTCGTCGACGGTGACGGTCAGCGGGCCGTTGAACCCGGGGCCGAACGACGAGGAGAGCAGGTCGTACGCCTTGCGCTGGGTGGACGAGGGGGCCTTGGAGCCGTCGTCCGGCAGCCCGAGCTTGAGGTCGGTTGCGGGCAGCGCGAGCGCGCCGAGGGCGACGACCGCGAGGACCATGACCGCCGCGGGGCGGCGCATCACCAGGGCGACCCAGCGACGGCCGACCGTCACCTTGGCGGCCTTGGCCGGGACCGCGGCGGTGGGTGCGGCCGGGGACCCGGCTCCCTTGCGCTTGCGCGCCCTGCCGAGGACCCGCTCGCTCCCGAAGCTCAGGAGCGCCGGGACCAGGGTGACGGCCACCAGCACGGCGACGACGACGGCGCCGGCCGCGGCGAGGCCCATGGCGGTGAGCATCGGCAGGTTGACGACGGCGAGACCGGCCAGGGCGATGACCACGGTGACGCCCGCGAAGACGACGGCGGAGCCCGCCGTGCCGTTGGCGCGTGCGGCGGCCTCCCGTGCGTCGTAGCCGTCGGCGCGCTCGGCGCGGTAACGGGACACGATGAAGAGCGCGTAGTCGATGCCGACGGCGATGCCGAGCATCGAGGCGAGCGAGGACGTGCTGCTGTTGAGGTCGAAGGTCGCGCTGACGGCGGTGATGACGGCGGTGCTCACACCCACCCCCACGAGCGCGGTGAGCAGCGGGAAGCCCGCGGCGACCAGTGATCCGAAGGTGACCACCAGGATGAGGGCGGCGAGGAGGAATCCGACGGCCTCGGCGGCCATCCCCTCCTCGGGCTCGGCCAGCGCGTCACCGGACGCCTCCACCGTCAGCCCCTGGGCGCGGCCCGCGTCCAGCGCCTTGTCGATACCGGTGTGGTCGGCGTCGGTCAGGTCCGCCGCACCGACGGAGTAGGTGATCTGTGCGTAGGCGGTGGTCCCGTCCGCGCTGACCGTCTTGGCCTCGAAGGGGTCGCTGACCGCGCTGACGCGCGGTGAGGACTCTTTCAGCTCCTTCAGGACGTCCTCCACGACGGCCCGGTCGGCCGCGCCGTCGATCTTCTGTCCCTCGGGGGCGCGGACCACGACACGGGCGCTCGCACCCTCGGCGTTGGCCGCGGGGAACTTGTCGGCGAGGAGGTCGAAGGCCCGCTGGGACTCCGTACCGGGCAGGGACATGCCGGTGGACGCCGTGTTCGTGGTGCTGGTGGCCGCGGCACCGGCGGCACCGAGGACGACGGCCCACAGGAGGACGACCAGCCAGCGCCGCCGGAAGGCGAAGCGGCCGATCCTGTACAGGAAGGTAGCCATGAGGTGGAGGACTCCGTTGTGGGTGCGTGGTGTGGGTGGCGCGTCGGGTGGCGGCGGACACGGGCCGCGGTTCCCGCCGCCGGCTGAGGACGGCGGGGACCACGGCGCGCGCCGGCCCCGTCCCCACGGGCGGCAGCGCACCCGGCACCGTCGCCGCGTGCGACGGCACCGCCTCCGGCGTCCGGCCTCGGGGGAAGCGACGGGCCACCGGTGATCCCCATGCTGTTCCGTAGGGGTGCTCGCCGGGGTCGCCCACAGGTACCGTTCCGGGGCCGGGCTGTCGGTCATTCGGCCGACACCGCCCCCGGAGCCGCTCCTTACCCTGGTACGCGTGGACTGGCACCTTCCGTTTACTCCGGCCGTCAGACGGCTCATCACCGCGTTCAGCGTGCTCGCGTTCGCCCTGACGTGGGTGGCGGACCTCGCCCTGCTGAGCTTCGCGCCGGACGCCTTCTCCCCCGCCACCAACTGGCTGCCCGTCCTGGTGACCGGCCCGCTCGCGACGCTCGCCGTCGCGGAGACCCGCCGCTCGCCCTCCATGCGGTGGCGCATCGGTGGCGTGGTCGCGATGTCGCTGGCGCTGACGGCCGTCTGCTTCGTCTTCTCCCCGACGCAGTCGTCGATCGGCGCGCTGGAGGCCGCGGCTCTGATCGCCCTGGTGATCCGCACCATCGCCCAGGCCCCGAGCACGAGAGCCGCCGCGGTCTCGACGGCGGCACTCGGCGTGGCGGCGCTGCTGCTGCCGCTGCGGATGCGTTCGTGGGAGGTGTTCGTCCCCGGCGGTTACGTCCTGACCGTGGCGCTCACCATCGGCATCACCCTCGGCTGCGCGATCCGCGCCCTGGAGGCCCGCCGTCGGCGCAACATCGCCGATGTCCGGCAGGCAGAACGCCTCGCGCTCGCCCGTGACCTGCACGACCTGATCGCCCACCACATGACCGGCATCATCGTGCAGGCCCATGCGGCGACGGCGATCCACGCGACCGCCCCGGACAAGGTCGAACCGATCCTGCGCAACATCGCCCGCTCCGGCACCGAGACGCTGGAGTCGATGCGCCGGCTGGTCCGGATCCTGCGGGAGGAGGGCCACGTCCCGCAGCGGCCCGGCGATCTGCTGAGCGAGTTGGCCGAGCTGACGGCCGCCCACTCGGCCTCCGCCGCGCCCGGCGCTCCGGCCGCCGCCGCCCGGTTGGAGGCGACCGCGTCGGCGCGCACCGCGCAGCTCAGCCCGGAGGTGGAGATCTCCGCGTTCCGGGTCGCCCAGGAGGCTCTCACCAATGTCCGCCGCCACGCCCCCGGTTCCCAGGCTGCGGTGCGCCTCGACGTGGACGCGGACTGGCTCTGGGTAACCGTCACCAACAGCGCCTCCCCCAAGGGCTCCCCGTCGCCCGCCGGAGGTTCCAGCGGTTTCGGGCTGATCGGCCTGCGTGAACGCGTGGAGGCGCTGGACGGAACCCTGCGGGCGGGCAGGTTCCCCGGGGGCGGTTGGGAGGTCAGGGCGGGATTCCCGCTCCAGGCCCCGCCCGCGTCCGCCGCCTCCGGCTCGGGTCCGGAGGCCGTCGGTCCGTGAGACCCGCCAGGGCCTCGGTGGGCGGTGGCCGTATTCAGCCGCGCGGCCGGGCGACCCCGTGCTCCCAGGCCCAGGCGGCGACCTCGACCCGGTTGCGGGCGTCCAACTTGCCCTGGATGCGGCCCAGGTACGTCTTGACCGAGGAGAGCGAGAGGAAGAGTTCGGCGCAGATCTCCTGGTTCGTACGTCCCACCGCGACCAGCCGCACGATGTCCCGCTCCCGGGTGCTCAGCAGTCCCGGCGGTTCGGTCCGCGCGGACGGCCCTCCGCCCTGCTCCGCCTGCTCCAACCGCCGCAGCAGCCGTACCGTCACCGCCGGGGACACCAGCGCGTCGCCCCGGGCCGCCGCGTGCACGGCCTCGACCAGCAGGGCCGGGGTGGCGTCCTTCAGCAGGAACCCGCAGGCACCGTTGCGCAAGGCGCCGCGCACGTAGTCGTCCTGGTCGAAGGTGGTGATCACCACGACGTTCATCGGGTCGACGACACCGGGCCCGGCCAGCAGCCGGGTCACCTCCAGCCCGTCGAGCCGCGGCATCCGGATGTCGGCCAGCACCACCCTCGGCCGCAGCCGGCGGGCCAGCTCCACGCACTCGACGCCGTCCGCCGCCTCCCCGACCACCTCGATGCCCGGCTGCGCCTCCAGGATCATGCGGAACCCGGCCCGGACCAGTTCCTGGTCGTCGGCTATCACCACGTCGATCTTCGTACCGCACACGGGCCCGTCCTATCACGGGAAGGCGCGGGTCCGTGTCCGGCAGCGGCCGTGGGCGCGATCCCGACGACGCGGCGAGCGCGCGTGCCAGGCGTCGCCGGGCAGGCGGGACGTTCGAAACACGCCCCAGCACGGGCGGCGCCCCGGCGTCCCCGCTACGGCAGCATCAGTTCGGCGGGCTGGAGCACCGCGAACGCGGCGCTCTGGTCGTCCTGGAACGCCGCCATCCGCCCGTACGGGATGTCGAACGGCGCGGCGGTGACCCGGCCGCCCAGTTCCCGCACCCGTTCGGCGGCACGGTCGCAGTCGGCGACGGCGAAGTACGTCAGGAAGTGGCTGGGCATCATCTCGGGGAAGGCGTCGGTGATGACGCTCCGGCCGCCGACCGCGGTGTCGGGGCCGGGGGTGGCGCCGGGCGGGGACCACATGCGGAAGTCGATGCCGCTCTTCGCCGCCCCGGTGTCTCCGCTCGCGTCCGCGTCCAGGTCGGTGCTGCGGAAGCCGAAGACCCGGGCGTAGAAGGGGTCCACCCGGTCGGGACGCCGGGTGTAGAGCTCGGTCCAGCAGTACGAACCGGGTTCGTTCTGCTTCTCGAAGCCCGGCCGCTCGTCCGCCTGCCACAGCCAGAAGGCGGCGCCGTCGGGGTCGACGGCCTGCGCGAGGATGCCGGCGCGGCCCGCGCGGACGGGGTCGGTGATGATCTGGCCGCCCTCCGCGCGGATCGCGTGGACGGTCGCCCGGATGTCGTCGGTGGCGAAGTGGACGCCCCAGGTGGTGGGCATCCGGCCGTCCGTCTTGGCCGCGAGCGCGGCGACGAGCCGGCCCTCGCTGTAGGCGTCGGCGAAGGGCATGCCGTCCCCCGCACGGAAGGTCCAGCCGAAGAGCCCGCCGTAGAAGCGCTTGCCCGCTTCGAGGTCGGAGAGGTGCACCTCCACCCAGCAGGGAACGGAGTGCGCGAATGCCGCCATGGGCCGGGTCCTTCCCTCGCCGGGAGCGCGCGGTCCTGCCGCGCGGCCGGGCGCGTCACGGGTGCGTGACACCTGTCCCGGCCAACGTAACGGCGCCCGCGCTCCTCCGCCCGCCGATGAGCCCGCCGGTGAGCCCGCCGGTGAGCCCGCAGGCCGGCGGCCGTAGGCGGCGGGCCTGCGACGCTCACGGCAGGGCGAGCACCTCGTCGATCGCCGCGCGGATCCTCTGGTCCTGGAGGACGTCGGTGTAGTCACGCCCCGGGGAGAGGCGCCGGTCGAAGCCCTTGACGGTGTGCAGCGCCGCCCTCGCCTCCGGTGTGATCCGGCCGATCCGCGCCAGGGTGCGCAGGGCCACGAGGAAGTTTCCCCAGTCGTCTCCGCCGTCCGCCACCGGCAGGACGAACTCCTCCAGGACGGACGCGCTCGGCTCGGGTTCGCCGGTGATCGACCACAGGGTGACGGCCGCGTCCAGCCGCGTCACCCCTGCGGAGCCGTCCAGGAGCTCCCGCACCGACGGGGCGTACGCGACGGCCTCGGACCCGAACCTGGCCAGCAGGACGGCCGACCTCTCCCGACCCGTCAGCTCCTCGCCGACGAGGCGCAACTCCGCGGACGTGTGGCCGCCGACGCGCAGGGCGCACCTCTCCATGTACAGCGGGTCCCCGCTGCCGGGGCCGCACGCGCGTACCGCGTCCTCGGCGGATGCGGCGCCCGGCCCCATCGCCACCACGGCCTCGACGGCCCAGTGGCGCTGGTGCGGCAGCAGCGCCACCACCTCCGGCAGGGCGGGCAGCGCCGCCTCCTCCCACTCCGTGAGGACCCGGAGCAGGCGCCCCGTCGACGAGCAGGAGTACCCGGTGAGCCGCTGCTCCTCGGTCCGCCACCGCAGCACCTTCCGCAGGGCCGGCAGCAGGAGGTCCGCTTGGTCCCGCAGCGGTCCCAGGACGTCGTCGATCTCGGGCAGCCGCGGGTTCTCCCAGGAGCAGCCCTCCTCGTGGTGGGCGCGGTACGACGGCTCGTACAGCTGCTCGACCAGTCCCGGCAGGCCGCGCGGGTCACCGATCCGGGTCAGGGCCCACCGCGCCTGGCAGGCGACCGTGCCTTCGAGGAGTTCGTCCTCCCCTTCGTCGTCGACCAGTGCGGCCAGCAGATCCGCGTACGGCTCCGAGCGGGCACCCAGCGCCGCGAGGACGTAGGCCGCCCACAGCCTCGCGCCCGGGTCCGGGCAGGTCAGCAGCGATCCGGCGAGGTGAAGCAGCGCGGGTTCGACGGAGCGGTGGTCCACCAGCAGGTCCCACGCACACTCCAGCGCGGCGCGGAGCAGTGGAACGTCCCCGTTCCGCGCGGCTTTCCCGGCCAGCCGGACGAGGAACGAGACCGCAGGGCCGGGTGCGTCGGCGAACCTGAGCATGACCCCGTGGAGGCCGTACTCGCGGGACCAGAACGCCTCCGCCTCCGGCAGGTAGGAGAGCTTCTCGAAGTCCCGCCGCGTCTCCTCCACGTCACCGCCGGCGAACACCTCCATCAGCAGATCGGCGTGCCGCTCCAGCACGTCGAGGTCCAGGTCCGCCCATCCCTCCAGGGCGGCGATCCGCATGGCGGGGCTGCCGTCGCGCACCTCGCCTTCGAAGACCGCCCGCACCTCCTCGGCCGCCGCCCCGGCAAGGGTTCCGCGCGCGGCCTCGCCCGCCGCGGCCCGGCCCAGCTCCCACAGCAGATTCAGCCGGACCGAGGGCTCGGTCTCGGCTCGCCACCTCTCCAGGAGCGGGGCGACGTGGCGCGCGAAAGACAGGGCGGATCGCCGTACTTCGGCGTCCCCGTCCGCGAGCAGCACCAGCAGGGCGGGCTGCTGGTGCCGCCAGGCCGCCGGCCACCTGCCGTCGATCCGGTGCGGTTCCGCCTCTTGCGCCGTGTCGTCGAGCCGCTTCAGCAGGTCGAGCAGGTCCGTGCGCACGCGGACACCCGGATCGGCGGCGAGGGCCACGAGGAAGGGCAGCGCTTCGGTCGCCGCTTTGTTCACCCGGTCGCCGCCCCTCCCCAGCAGGCAGAGCTCCAGGAGCCAGCCGTCCGGTTCCGCGACCACCCCGTCCAGGGCGATGCCCCGCAGCACCTGGGGCACCCGCTCGATCGGGAAGGCCCGGTCCGACTCCTGCGGGTCCCAGCGGACGGCCGTCAGGGCATCGAGCGACAGGGCGGGCAGAGCAGGTACGGCGGTCATTTCCGCTCCCCGGGAATGGGCCCGTCGGCGGACCCGCCCCGCGTCGGGCGAAAGTTGTCCACCGAAGTTGTCCACAGGCTGTTGATAACACTTACCGATCCGGCCCATCACCTCGGAGGCCTCAGGCGGACACTCGCGCCGCAAGGGTCCCGGAAGGGCCCCGGAAGTATCCGTCCCGCCCTCCGGAGCGCGCGCAAAAGATGGCCGAAATACCACCCCGCACCGTCTGCGCGCTGGGTAATTCCCCATTTGCACTCGGCCGAATCGCGCTCCGTTCACCCGTCGGTAAGCTGACGGCATGACAGGACAAGTACGCACCGTCGATGGCCGCGTGGCCGGTCGACGCGGTCAGGCGACGCGGCAGAAGCTGCTCGATTGCCTCAGCGAGATGCTCAGCTCCTCGCCGTACCGGGACGTCAAAGTCATCGACGTCGCACGGAAGGCGGGGACTTCACCCGCGACTTTCTACCAGTACTTCCCGGACGTGGAAGGCGCCGTCCTCGAAGTCGCCGACGAACTGGCCAAGGAGGGCACCGGACTGAACGAACTGGCCTCCGGCCGCTCGTGGGTCGGTAAGGCCGGCTGGCAGGCTTCCGAGGAACTCGTGGACGGTTTCCTCGACTTCTGGCGACGCAACGACGCGATTCTCCGCGTGATCGACCTCGGTTCGGCCGAGGGTGACAAGCGGTTCAACAAGATCCGCGTGAAGATCCTCAGTTCGTTCACCGGCTCCCTCACGGACGCGGTGAAGGAGCTCCAGGGCAAGGGCAAGGTCGACAAGGACGTCAACCCCGCCGCGGTGGCGGGTTCGCTCGTCGCCATGCTGGCCGCCGTCGCCTCGCACCAGAAGGCCCTGACCACGGGCACGGGTGTCAAGGTCGGCGAACTCCGTCCGAACCTCGCCCTGTTGGTGCACCTCGGTGTCACCGGCAAGAAGCCCACGAAGTAGGCGCCCTCGACGGATCGACCCCCTTCACCGGGCGGCGCACGGCCAACCCCGGACGCCCGGCATCCTGTCTCACCGACGGCGGGCCAGCTTTTCTCCGCCTCTCACCACCGCTCACCGATTCGCGGCGACCGTCTGCGTAGCGGGGGAGGGGCCGTGC
>NZ_JBHWZJ010000194.1:0-13358 GCF_042728415.1 Streptomyces sp. NPDC060198
ATACGCCCCCGGGCCCGGCCGGGCGGGGCGGGCCGCGCGCGGGGCGCGCGCGGCGCCGGCCTGGGCGGCGGGGGGGGGGGGGGGCCCCCCCCCCGCCACTCGGCGGCCGGACAGTTCGCGCCCCCGCCGGTCCGCGCAGCCGTCCCGTCGCGCGGGTTACGCGGCGCGCGGGCGCCCCGGTTCGATGATCGTCACCCCCGCCGCCGGGGCCGTGCCCATCGAGGCCAGCGCCGCGGGGGCTTCGGCCAGACCGATGGCGGAGGTGACCAGGAGGTCGGGGCGGAGCGTCCCCGCCCGGACCATGTCCATCATCGGCGGGTAGTCGTGGGCCGCCATTCCGTGGCTGCCGAGGACCTCCAGTTCCAGCGCGATGACTCGGGGCATCGGGACGACCGGGTCCCCGGCCGCCGGGGGCAGCAGCCCGACCTGCACATGGCGTCCTCGCCTGCGCAGGCTTCGTACGGAGGCGGCGCAGGTCACCGGCGACCCGAGGGCGTCGAGAGAGAGGTGCGCTCCGCCGCCCGTGAGTTCACGGACGACGGCGTCGGCGCCCTCCGGGTGCGCCGACGCGTCCACGCACGCCGCCGCCCCGAACGACTTCGCCAGGTCGAGCGCGGTGGCCGAGACGTCCACGGCCACCACCCGGGCCCCGGAGGCCACCGCGATCATCACGGCGGAGAGCCCCACCCCACCGCAGCCGTGCACCGCCACCCACTCCCCCGGCGCGACCCGGCCCCGGCCGGCCACCGCACGGAACGCCGTGGCGAACCGGCACCCCAGACCGGCCGCCGTGGCGAAGGAGAGCTCCTCGGGCACGGCCACCAGGTTGACGTCGGCGTTCTCCAGCGCGACGTACTCGGCGAACGAGCCCCAGTGGGTGAACCCTGGCTGGGTCTGTCGCTCGCACACCTGCTGCGCTCCCGCCGCGCAGGCTTCGCACCGCCCGCAGGCGCAGATGAACGGGACGGTGACCCGGTCACCGGGGCGCCAGTTGGCGACTCCGGTGCCGACCGCCTCGACCACTCCGGCGAGTTCGTGGCCCGGCACGTGCGGGAGGGCGATGTCGGCATCGTGCCCCATCCAGCCGTGCCAGTCGCTCCGGCACAGCCCGGTCGCCTCGACCCGGACCACCACCCCTTGCGGGGCCGGGACCGGATCGGGCACCTCCCGGACCCGCGCCTCCTGACCGAACTCCTCGAACACCACTGCCCGCATGGCCCGCCCTCCGTCACGTCACGCGTCCCGGCGGGACGCCCGGTGGGGACGGTACGGTGCGCCAACCGGCCGTGTCCCCACTCTCTCCCCGCCCATCCGCCCTTCTGCCACCGCTTCCGTGTACCGCCGCTTCCGCGTACCGCCGCGGTTCCCCGGCCGTCGAGGCGTCGGGCCGCCGTGGCGTCGGCCTCGACTACCGCCGGCGGTCGAGGTGTTCCGGCCCCCGCCGGACGCGGGCGTCGCGCAGCCCACCCCGGCCGTCCGCCCCCTGACCGGGTACGGAGGCCGTGTGCGCGGGCGGGGCGGTGGCCGGTCCCTCATCGAGGCCGAATCTCCGGTGGAGAGCGCGCAGTGGGGCGGGTGCCCACCAAGTGGCCCGGCCCATCACCTTCATGACCGAGGGCACCAGCAGGCTGCGCACCACCATGGCGTCCATCAGTACGGCCAGCGCGATGCCGAGTCCGAGCATCTTCGTGTTGGTCACCCGCGAGGTCCCTATGGCGACCATCACCACCGCCAAGATCACAGCGGCGGCGCTGATGAGTCCGCCGGTGTGGCGCAGCCCGAAGGCGATGGAGCCCTCGTGGTCGTCGGTCCGGTCGTGCTCCTCCTTGATGCGGGAGAGCAGGAAGACGCCGTAGTCCATGGAGAGCCCGAAGGCGACGCAGAACATCAGCACGGGCAGAGTGGTCTCGATGTCACCGGTACTGGTGAAGGAGAGCGGGCCGGACAGGTGGCCGGCCTGGAACACCCAGACGACCGCGCCGAACATGGCCGTCAGGCTGAGGGTGTTGAGCACTATGGCCTGGACGGGGATCAGGACACTCCCGGTGAGCAGGAAGACCAGGAGCAGGGTCACCACGACGATGATGCCGACGGCCCAGGGAAGCCGGTCGGCGATGGCGCCCTTCGAGTCGACGAGTACGGCGGCCGTCCCGGTCACCGAGGTCTCGACGGGCGCGTCGAGCGCGCGGAGGTCGTGGACGAGCCGCTGGGCCCCGGACCCGACCGCCTCCCCCTCGGGGACCACGCCGTAGGCGGCCGACTCTCCCACCGTCACCGGGCCGTCCACCCGCGCCACCCCTTCCGTGGCGGCGATCCGCTCGCGGAGCGCGGTGTACTGGGCGGGGGTCGCGGGCCCTCGGGCGAGCAGGGTGAGGCCACCGCCCGGGGATCCGGGGAATTCCTCGCGGATGTGGTCCTGCACCATGCGGGACGTCGAGCTCTCGGGCAGCTGGCGGTCGTCGGCCGTACCGAACTTCACGCCCAGGAAGGGCAGCCCCAGCAGGATGAGCACGGCCGTGGTGGCCACGGCGACGACAGGGGCGCGGCGCATCACCAGGTCGGCGAGACGGGCCCAGCCCTGGCCGGCCGTCACGCGCTGCGCCGCCCCGACACCTCCCCGGCGGACCGACGCGCGCCGCAGGTCCAGGGCGTTGACCCGGGGGCCGAGCAGCATCAGCGCGGCGGGCAGCAGGATGAGGGCCGCCCCGGCTGCCAGAAGCACCACCGCGATTCCGGCGTAGGCGAAGGAGCGCAGGAAGTACTGGGGGAAGACGAGCATCGCCGAGAGTGAGACCCCGACCGTGAGCGCGGAGAAGAGCACGGTGCGCCCCGCCGTGCGGAGTGTGGTGCCGACCGCGGAGCGCGGGTCCGCGCCGGCTGCCATCTCCTCGCGGAACCGGCGCACGATGAACAGGGCGTAGTCGACGGCGAGCCCGAGGCCGAGGGCGGTCGTGAGGTTCTGGGCGAACACGGAGACGTCGGTCAGTTCCGTCATGCCGCGCAGCACGGCGTTGGTTCCCAGGATCGCCACGATGCCCACGGCGAGGGGCAGCAGGGCCGCCACCGCGCTGCCGAAGACCATCACCAGCAGGGCAAGGGTGACCGGCAGCGCGAACAGCTCCGCCCTCAGCAGATCCTGCTGGATGATCGACTGCATCTCGTGCCGCACGGCGATCGGTCCGCCGACCGAGACCTCCACCGGACCGTGCTCCCCTTCGAAGAGGGGGGCGATCCGGTCGAGCGTCTCTCCGGCAGCCTTCTCCTCGCCGGTGATGTGCGCGGCGACCAGTGCTTCATGTCCGTCCCGGGCACGCAGGGCGGGGGCGGAGGTCTGCCAGTACGAGCCGACGCCGGTGACCCCCTCCTCGGCGGCGAGTCGGTCGGTGAGGCGCGCGGCTTCCGCCGCCACCGCAGGATCGTCGACCGAGGCGGCCCCGCTGTCGATCAGCAGCAGGACATTGGGCTGGGAAGAGGGGAACTCCCGCTCCAGCGCTCGCGTCGTCCAGGTCGATTCGGCGGCCGGGTCCTCCCAGCCGCCGCTGGCCATCCGGTCGCCGACACCGCTCCCGGCGAACACCGCGAGCGCGGTGAGCACGAGTGCCGCCAGCAGGGCGAGCCGAGGCCGCGCCGTCACGAAACGGGTCCAGCCACCGAGCCGCTGCGGGCCCTCGACTACAGGCATGATGCGGTGTCCCCTCCACCAGGCCCGGGCTGCGCGGGGCAGCACGGACCGGCCATTGCCACGTAGACTGGCAAACACGAGTGCTCGCTCGCGTTTCTCAAGAATGCGAGCAACCGCTCGCGTTTGTCAATCACTCTCTTGAGGGTTGGGGATGAGCCATGCCTGAGACCGGAGCCGGGACGGGCGCCGAGCGGGCCACCACCGCGGCGACAGAGGAGCCGACGGCGCCGGGAGGCGCACGGGGCAGGGCCGGCGCGGCCGGCCGCACGACACCCCCGGCGCCCCCGGCACCTTCCGCGACCCCGGACACGGACGGCGGCACTCCGCCTCCCCGCCGCCGCCAGGCGCGCGGCGAGGCCCGGATCGTCCAGCTGCTCTCGGCCGCCGCCGACGTGTTCCGCACCCAGGGGTACACCGCCGCCAGCACCAACGCGATCGCCCGCGAGGCCGGCGTCTCGCCCGGCACGCTCTACCAGTTCTTCCCCAACAAGGAGGCGATCGCCGTGGAGCTCGGCGACCGTCTCCTGCACAGCTGGCAGGAGACGTACGGCGAAGCCATCACGCTCAGCCACACCGAACTCGCGCTGGACCGCATGCTCGACACGGTTCTCGACCCGCTGATCGCCTTCAACACGGAGAACCCGGCGTTCTGCGTCCTCATGCACGGCGGCGAGGTGCCCGGCCGCATCACCGAGAAGCACGACGCCGTTCACGACGCGATGCTCACCCGCGTCGAAGCCCTTTTGGCGGGCTACCTGCCGGAGCTCCCCGCCGCCCGGATACGACTCGTCGGGATCATGACCTTCCAGCTGTTCAAGGCCGGCATCGACCTGATCATGACGCACGAGGGCGAGGAGCGGGAGGCATTCGCCGGCGAGCTGAAGACGGTGATGTTCCGCTACCTGAATCCTCTGCTCGACGAGGCGAACCGGCTCTCCCGAACCCCGGACTCCGCCTGACCGCGCGGCACGGCGGGCACCTCGGCACGGGGCGCGACCCGCGCCGCGGAGGGAACACCACCCGGCGGCATATGCCCCGGAACATCCCGAACAGCGCGACGACATGCCCCACCAACGACGGCCACGCGCCCACGACACGCCCTTTACGTCCCGGCTCGCACGCAGACCATAGGCTTTGGCGATCTCACCCGATCCCTCACCGATTCGCCCGATCTCTCACGACTTCACCCGATCCCCTCTCCGCTTCCCCCACCTCCCCCTCCCGGGATGCGGGAGGACGGGAGGCCCGCCAACTGGAGCCGGCGTGAACTGGTCCTCCCCCGACCCCCCGACCCCGCCCTCGCACTCCCCACCACCGCCCGGCCCGCCGACGGACCCACCGCCCGGCCCGCCCCGCCCGCGCCCCGGACTGTGGCGACGCTGCCTCTGGGGCGGGATCGCCTCGTGGGCGCTCGCCGCCGGAGCCACGTACCTCACCCAGAACTCCACCCTGCTGCCGACGCTGATCCTGCTCGGCAGCTTTCTCGTACCGGCGGTGTTCGTGCTCTGGGCGTACGAGCGGCACGGCGAGGACCTCGGGCCGGCCCTGATCCTCGGCTCGTTCCTGGCCGGCGGGATCCTCGGGGTGCTGGGGGCCTCGGTCCTGGAGTACTACCTGCTGCACCGGACCTCCGTCTGGCTGTTCCTCGGCGTCGGCCTGATCGAGGAGGCGGTGAAGCTGGGCGCCCTGATGCTCGTCCTCCGGCGTCACCACGCCGTCCGGGGCCGGAGAGCCGGCCTGGTGCTGGGCGCCACGGTCGGCTTCGGTTTCGCGGCGTTCGAGAGCGCCGGGTACGCCTTCAACGCGGCGGTCACGCTGGACGGCATCGATCTGCGCGCGCTGCTGGAGACCGAGGTGCTGCGCGGGGTGCTCTCCCCCTTCGGGCACGGACTGTGGACGGCGATCGCCGGCGGGGTCCTGCTGGTCCACCGGGAGCCGGGCGGCCGGTTCCGCTTTCCGCCGACGGTCGTCGGCACCTTCCTCGGGGTCGCCGTCCTGCACGCCCTGTGGGACTCGATGCGGGGCATCGCCCTCTGGCTGGTAGCCCGGGTCACCGACGACGGGACGGTGGACGCGATGTCGGCGCAGGGGTACCTGGAGGACGCCACCGACCAGCAGCAGCACCTCTTCACCCTGTTCTCGGTGGGCGGCACGGTGGCGACCACCCTGGTGGGGGTGTGGTGGCTCCGGGCGCTCGTCCTGCGGTCCCGCCAGGAGCGGGCTCGTGCGGTGTCCGCGACCGGGGCGAGCCGCTCGCCTTGATACCCCCTAGGGGTATACTCTCGGAGATGAGGCAATGAAGCTTCGGCCCGGTCCGGACGTTCACCGGCCGAACCGAGTCCTCATGACAACGCTCAATGTGCCGATTTGTTGCGCTTTGGCCCTCCGGCCGACGCCGCGGACCACGCGCTTCGGCATCCGATCAGAGGAGAACGACCATGACCGCCGAGACCGGAACCCCTCAGGCCACCCGCTCCTGCTGCTCGTCCGGGGCCGACCACGGCGTGCCCGCCGAGGTGCGGATCGACTCGGTCACCGCGGTGTACGAAGTGAAGGGCATGACCTGCGGCCACTGCGAGGGCGCCGTCACCGAGGAGCTCTCCGCCGTCGACGGGGTGACGGAGGTGAAGGCGGTCGCCGCCACCGGCCGGGTGACCGTCTCCTCCCGCGCCCCGCTGACCGAGGAAGCCGTGCGGGCCGCCGTCGACGAGGCGGGGTACGAGTACATCGGCAGGGCCTGACACCCCCGTCGGCAGACCGACACCGCACGGGGGCACCGGACCGCCGCAGGACCGCGGCGGCGTGCCCCGTCCCTCACCCTTCGGGCCGGATGCCGCCAGCAGATACTGGTGGGGTACGGCCCGATGTGTTTCCCCCAGGAGTTCGGACATGGCCA
Organism: Streptomyces sp. NPDC060198; assembly: GCF_042728415.1. NCBI lineage: Bacteria > Bacillati > Actinomycetota > Actinomycetes > Kitasatosporales > Streptomycetaceae > Streptomyces > Streptomyces sp. NPDC060198. The sequence goes on from NZ_JBHWZJ010000194.1 coordinate 6,579, forward strand.
GCATCACCACTGCCGAGGTCCCGGCCCCGGAAGTCTCCGAGACCGAGCTGACGATCGGCGGCATGACCTGCGCCTCGTGCGCGGCACGTGTCGAGAAGAAGCTGAACCGGATGGACGGCGTGAGGGCCACGGTCAACTACGCGACCGAGAAGGCTCACGTCTCCTTCGGCCCCGGCACGGATCTCGCGGATCTCGTCGCCACGGTCGAGCGGACCGGCTACACCGCCACCCCGCCCCCACCTCCGCCGGAACCGGAGCCCGTCGCGATATCCGGCGAGGCGCCCGGGACTCAGGCCGGCACCGACGGCGACGACGTCGGGCCGCTCGCCGCGCTGCGGCAGCGCCTGGTCGTCTCGGTGCTGCTCTCCGTGCCGGTGGTCCTGCTCTCGATGGTCCCGGCCTTCCAGTTCGACAACTGGCAGTGGCTCTCACTGACCCTCGCCGCCCCGGTGGTCGTCTGGGGTGGGCTGCCGTTCCACCGCGCAGCCTGGACCAACCTCCGGCACGGCGCCGCGACCATGGACACGCTGGTCTCGGTCGGCACGCTGGCGGCCTTCGGCTGGTCTCTGTGGGCACTCTTCCTCGGCGATGCCGGGATGCCGGGCATGCGGCACGGTTTCGACCTGGTGGCCTCCCGCTCCGACGCCTCCTCCGCGCTTTATCTGGAGGTCGCGGCCGGGGTGGTGAGCTTCATCCTGCTGGGTCGTTACCTGGAGGCCCGGTCCAAGCGGAAGGCCGGTTCGGCACTGCGGGCGCTGATGCACCTCGGTGCCCGGGACGTGGCCGTGCTCAGGAGTGACGGCACGGAGGTGCGCGTCCCGGTCGCTCGGCTCGCCGTGGGCGACCGCTTCGTGGTCCGTCCCGGCGAGAAGATCGCCACGGACGGCACGGTGGCCGAGGGCGAGTCCGCCGTGGACGCCTCGATGCTCACCGGTGAGTCCGTACCGGTCGACGTGGGGCCGGGGGCCACGGTCACCGGAGCCACCGTGAACGTCTCGGGCCGGCTCGTGGTGGAGGCGACCCGGATCGGGGCCGACACCCAGCTCGCCCGGATGGCCCGGCTCGTGGAGAACGCCCAGAACGGCAAGGCCGAGGCGCAGCGCCTCGCCGACCGCGTGTCGGCGGTCTTCGTACCGGTCGTGCTGCTGATCGCGGTGGCCACGCTGGTGGTTTGGCTGCTGATGACGGGCGACGTGACGGCCGCGTTCACGGCTTCGGTCGCCGTACTGATCATCGCCTGCCCCTGCGCGCTGGGGCTCGCCACTCCGACCGCCCTCATGGTCGGTACGGGGCGCGGCGCGCAGCTCGGCATCCTCATCAAGGGTCCCGAGGTCCTGGAGACCACCCGCCGCATCGACACGATCGTGCTGGACAAGACCGGCACCGTGACCACCGGCCGGATGGCGCTCCGGGCGGTCCACACCGCTCCCGGCACCGACGAGGACGAGGCGCTGCGGCTGGCCGGGGCGCTGGAACACGCGTCCGAGCACCCGGTGGCCCGTGCGGTGGCCGCCGCGGCGGCCGGGCGCCTGGGCGCACCGGCACCCGTCAGCGGTTTCGGCAACGTCGCCGGGCTCGGCGTGCGCGGCACCGTGGACGGACACGCGGTCCTGGTCGGCCGCCCGGCACTCCTCGCGGAAGCCGGGATCACGCTGCCGCCGGAACTGGAGTCGGCGCTCGCCGGGGCCACCGGCGCTACGGCCGTGGTGGTCGGCTGGGACGGGGAGGCCCGCGCGGTCCTGGAGGTCGCGGACACCGTGAAGGAGAGCAGCGCGGAGGCGGTCGCCGAGCTGCGCCGGCTCGGCCTGCGCCCGGTGCTGCTGACCGGCGACAACCGGGCCGTGGCCGAGTCGGTGGCGCGCGCGGTCGGCATCGACGAGGTCTACGCCGAGGTGCTGCCGCAGGAGAAAGTGGAGATCGTGCGAAGGCTCCAGGCCGAGGGCCGGGCGGTCGCGATGGTCGGCGACGGCGTGAACGACGCGGCCGCTCTGGCCACCGCGGATCTGGGGCTGGCGATGGGTACGGGGACGGACGCGGCGATCGAGGCGAGCGATCTCACACTGGTCAGTGGAGATCTCAAGGTGACGGGGGCCGCGATCCGGCTCTCGCGGCGTACGCTGTCCACCATCAGGGGCAACCTCGTCTGGGCCTTCGGGTACAACGTGGCAGCCCTGCCTCTTGCTGCGTTCGGCCTGCTCAACCCGATGATCGCGGGAGCCGCCATGGCGTTCTCCTCCGTGTTCGTCGTGACGAACAGCCTGCGCTTGCGCTCCTTCACGTAACTTCCACAAAGAGATCTAGATCACATCGATTTGAGGGTAACCATTCAATGGGTTCGTGAGTCTTAGAGTGCAATGCCAAGGATGTCTTGGGGGACGTCCGATGAAGTGTCTTGGGGGACGCTTCATGGCACGCGTTGGCCGGGGCACGTGCACCGGGGAGCTTTGAGCGGCCCTCCCGTACGTACCCCGGCGGACCGCAGCAGGACAAGGGAGTGCAGACTCCCTGAAGACGCCCGGCCGGATCCCGTGGGGGGAATCCGCTCCGGGACATGGGAAGCGCCTTGTCATCGACCCGTGGGGGGATCGGCGGCGGGGCGCTTCCTGCTTTTCCGCGCCGGATCGCGCGTCGGACCGGCGGGAGCATGTCGGACCGCGCGGGCACGGCGGGACCGCCGTGCCGGTCGTCACGCTCCGCCCCGGAACGCCGAATCGCCCCGGACACCGCGCTCTGTGCGAGCGCGGTACGCGGGGCGAAGGCAGTCGGCCGAAGAGGCCTGGCGGTACGGGTACTTCTCCTGCCCCGGGCACTGCGGGACAGTGGGTACTACGGGCCCTACGGGCGACACCGGTGCGGCAACTACGGCGAGTGCCCTACGGGCACGGCGCCACGTGGCTCACGCGGTCGTCGCGCCGTACCGGTTCACCCGGCGCCCGGAGCGATCCGGTCCAGGTACGTCAGCGGCCCTCGACCGGGACGAAGTCACGGAGGACCTCACCCGTGTAGATCTGGCGCGGGCGGCCGATACGCGATCCCGGCTCCTTGATCATCTCGTGCCACTGGGCGATCCAGCCGGGGAGGCGGCCGAGCGCGAAGAGCACGGTGAACATCTCGGTCGGGAAGCCCATGGCCCGGTAGATGAGACCGGTGTAGAAGTCCACGTTGGGGTAGAGGTTGCGCGAGACGAAGTACTCGTCGGAGAGCGCGTGCTCCTCCAGCTTGAGCGCGATGTCGAGCAGCTCGTCGGACTTGCCGAGGGCCGACAGGACGTCGTGCGCGGCAGCCTTGATGATCTTGGCGCGCGGGTCGAAGGACTTGTACACCCGGTGGCCGAAGCCCATCAGGCGGACGCCGTCCTCCTTGTTCTTCACCTTGCGGATGAAGGAGTCGACGTCGCCGCCGTTGGCCTGGATGCCTTCCAGCATCTCCAGCACGGACTGGTTGGCGCCGCCGTGCAGCGGGCCCCAGAGCGCGGAGATGCCGGCGGAGATCGAGGCGAACATGTTCGCCTGCGAGGAGCCGACCAGACGCACGGTGGAGGTCGAACAGTTCTGCTCGTGGTCCGCGTGCAGGATGAGCAGCTTGTCCAGCGCCGAGACGACGACCGGGTCCAGCTCGTACTCCTGGGCGGGGACGGAGAAGGTCATCCGCAGGAAGTTCTCGACGTAGCCGAGGTCGTTGCGCGGGTAGACGAACGGGTGACCGATCGACTTCTTGTACGCGTACGCCGCGATCGTCGGGAGCTTCGCCAGCAGGCGGATCGTCGAGAGGTGGCGCTGCTCCTCGTCGAACGGGTTGTGGCTGTCCTGGTAGAAGGTGGACAGCGCGCTGACGACCGAGGACAGCATGGCCATCGGGTGGGCGTCACGCGGGAAGCCGTCGAAGAACCGCTTGACGTCCTCGTGCAGCAGGGTGTGCTGGGTGATCTCGTTCTTGAAGGTCGACAGCTCGTCGACCTTCGGAAGCTCACCGTTGATCAGCGTGTACGCGACCTCAAGGAAGGTCGAGCTCTCGGCGAGCTGCTCGATCGGGTACCCGCGGTAGCGGAGGATGCCCTGCTCACCGTCGAGGTAGGTGATGCCGGATTTATAGGCGGCCGTGTTGCCGTAGCCGCTGTCCAGCGTCACGAGGCCGGTGTTGGCCCGCAGCTTCCCGATGTCGAAGCCCTTGTCGCCGACGGTGCTGTCGATCACCGGGTAGGTGTACTCGTCATCGCCGTACCGCAGTACTACAGCGTTGTTGGTGTGCTCGCTCACGTCATCCCTCACCGACGTAGTGCCTCTTCTTCGAGGTGCCCTGACTGTCTCAAGGTGCCCTGTGCCCTGATGTCTCCACCCTCCCCCATTTGGCTCAGGAGAGTGCACTCGGGGTCGTCCATTGGACCTAATGGCGGCACTGAGTGCCGCCAACTTAGTCATCCTGCCCCCTCCCCGGTGGTTCCGGAAGCCCTGCGTGATGTTTCCCACCGATTTGATCGATCATTTTTACGGTGAGTCTTCCTCCGCCCCTCCCCTCAGCCGGAAATCCAGCGCCGTGCAGCGCCTCCCGGCGGAAACCGTGCGGACCGCCTGCCCGATCGCCTTGCGGGAGCCGACCAGCACGACGAGCTTCTTGGCACGGGTCACCGCGGTGTAGAGCAGGTTCCGCTGGAGCATCATCCAGGCGCTGGTGGTGACGGGGACGACGACCGCCGGGTACTCGCTGCCCTGGGAACGATGGATCGTCATGGCGTAGGCGTGGGCCAGCTCGTCCAGCTCGTCGAAGTCGTACCCGATCTCCTCGTCCTCGTCGGTGCGCACCGTCAGCCGCTGCTCGTCGGTGTCGAGCGAGGTCACGACGCCGACGGTGCCGTTGAACACGCCGTTCTCGCCCTTCTCGTAGTTGTTGCGGACCTGCGTGACCTTGTCCCCGACGCGGAAGACCCGGCCGCCGAACCGCTTCTCCGGCAGCTCGGGGCGGCCGGGGGTGATGACCTGCTGGAGCAGGCCGTTGAGGTGCCCGGCACCGGCCGGGCCGCGGTGCATCGGGGTGAGCACCTGGACGTCGCGGCGCGGATCGAGGCCGAACTTCTTCGGGATGCGGCGGGCCGCGACGTCCACGGCGAGCACCCCGGCGTCCTCGGTCTCGTCCTCCACGAAGAGGAAGAAGTCGTCCATCCCCTGGGTGAGCGGCGGTTGTCCGGAGTTGATGCGGTGGGCGTTGGTGACCACGCCGGACTGCTGGGCCTGGCGGAAGATCCGGGTCAGCCGGACGGCCGGGACGGGCCCGCCCTCGGCGAGCAGGTCCCGCAGCACCTCGCCCGCGCCGACCGAGGGGAGCTGGTCGACGTCGCCGACGAGCAGGAGATGGGCACCGGGTGCCACCGCCTTCACGAGCTTGTTGGCGAGCAGCAGATCGAGCATGGACGCCTCGTCCACGACCACCAGATCGGCGTCGAGCGGACGGTCCTTGTCGTACGCGGCGTCCCCGCCCGGCTTCAGTTCGAGGAGGCGGTGCACGGTGGACGCCTCGGCGCCGGTGAGCTCGGAGAGCCGCTTCGCGGCCCGTCCTGTGGGGGCGGCCAGCACGACCTTCGCCTTCTTCGCGCGGGCCAGCTCGACCACGGAGCGTACGGTGAACGACTTCCCGCACCCCGGCCCGCCGGTCAGCACGGCGACCTTCCGGCTCAGCGCGAGCCGTACCGCCGCCTCCTGCTCGGGGGCGAGGGTGGCGCCGGTCCGCCGGGCCAGCCACTCCAGGGCCTTCTCCCAGTCCACGTCCCTGAAGGCGGGCATCCGGTCCTCGGGAGTCCGCAGCAGCCGGCGCACCTGCCCGGCGAGGGAGAGCTCCGCCCGGTGGAAGGGCACGAGGTACACCGCCGTCACCGGCTCGCCGCCGTCCGGCCCCGGCACCTTCTCCCGTACGACGCCCTCCGGGTCGGCGGCCAGTTCGGCGAGGCAGTCGATGACCAGGCCGGTGTCCACCTGGAGGAGCTTCACCCCGTCCGCGATCAGCCGCTCCTCGGGGAGGTAGCAGTGGCCCTGGTCGGAGGATTGGGAGAGTGCGTACTGGAGTCCGGCGCGCACCCGCTCCGGGCTGTCGTGCGGGATACCGACCGCCTGGGCGATCCGGTCGGCGGTCAGAAAGCCGATGCCCCAGACGTCGGCGGCCAGCCGGTAGGGCTGGTTCTTCACAACGGAGATCGAGGCGTCCTCGTACTTCTTGTAGATCCGCACGGCGATCGAGGTCGAGACCCCGACCGACTGGAGGAAGATCATGACCTCCTTGATCGCCTTCTGTTCCTCCCAGGCGTCGGCGATCTTCTTCGTACGCTTGGGGCCGAGCCCGGGGACCTCCACGAGCCGTTGGGGCGCGTTCTCGATGATGTCGAGGGTGTCGGTGCCGAAGTGGGTGGTGATCCGGTCGGCCATGACCGGGCCGATGCCTTTGATCAGTCCGGAGCCGAGGTAGCGGCGGATGCCCTGGATGGTCGCGGGGAGGACCGTCGTGTAGTTGTCCACGACGAACTGCTTGCCGTACTGCTGGTGGGAGCTCCAACGGCCCTCCATCCGCAGCGACTCCCCCGGTTGCGCGCCGAGCAGCGAGCCCACCACGGTGAGGAGGTCGCCGCCGCGCCCGGTGTCCACACGGGCGACGGTGTAGCCGTTCTCCTCGTTGGCGTAGGTGATCCGCTCCAGGACCCCTTCGAGGACTGCCAGGTTGGGGGGCGGGGTGGGCGTGTTGGGCATGGTTCGACGGTATCGGGTGGCGCCGACACCTCCACGAGGAGGAGTCGGCGCC
>NZ_JBHWZJ010000195.1:0-13357 GCF_042728415.1 Streptomyces sp. NPDC060198
GCCCGCTGCCCCTCGGGGCGCGGCCCCGGCCACGGGCATTTCCCCCTTCCCCACTCGTGCACCCGATTTCACCGACGTGGGGCACCACCGTTCCACCGCCACACTTGATTGACGGAGGCCGACTCCGATCCCGCATTCCGCCCGACCGTTCTCGGCATTCCCAGCGGATTCTCTCCGCGGTTGGAATTCCTTGATCAGTTCCGTATCGAGGAAAGGTTTCCCTTGGACTCCGTAGTCACGGACAAACGCTTCTCCCACAGCCGTACCGGCCCCGTTCGTTTTTCCCGTCGGGCGGAGTCCCCCGCCCCGGAGACGGCAGGACCTCAGGTCGGTGACGACATGACCGTCGAGGTGGCTCTGTCGGTCATGGCCAGTGCCCGCGTGGATCACCTGCTCGTCTGCGACAACGACGGATCGCGCACGGGCGTGGTCACCCTGGCCGGGCTCGCCGCCGTCCGTGACGGGGCCGCCTACACGGACCGGATCCAGTTGCGCGACATCCTCGTCGACGACCGGGACGGCACCGCCGGCCCTCTTGTCCTGGTTCACTGAACCGACTCGCTCACCGCGAAAGAATCCATCCTCTTCTTTTCTTTGTGAGGCATCATGCGCTGCGTCATCGCCCGTTTCCCGTTCGAGCTCACCAAGAACGGGGTCCTGGAAGCCATGAAGGGAATCAAGCCGGAGCCGGCCGTCGGCGAGTGCGTGATCATCGGCCGCCGCACCTACCCCGTCAAGCAGGTCGGCCAGGTCATCACGCGGCAGGACCGCCGGGACTTCAGTGCCGGTGAGGTCCTCCGGGCCATGGCCCAGCTCGGCTTCACCTGCCCCACCCCCGCGCGTACCGCCTCTCCCGTACCCGAGGACCGCACCATCGAGCACGCGTCCGCGCTGCTGGGCGCACCCGCTCCCACTGCCGCCTGACCGAGGCCGGATCCGGGCCCCTGCCGCACCTGGTGCCCCGGCCCGGCCGGACGGAAGCGGCCGGGCACCGGACAGGTCCGGTGCCCGGATCAGAAGTGCGTGGCGATCCCGGAGGCGCGGCGCAGCCGGGCCATGTCGTGCAGGTCGCGCGGCGAGGGTTCGTACCCCTGGTGGAAGTACACCTGCTGTTCCGCCGAGAGGCACGGGACGCGTACGCCCCCGATGGCGCCCGTCACGAAGGCTGCGGCGGGGTCCGGGAAGGGGCGGTCCGGTACGGACGACGCCTGTACCGCCGAGCCGTCGGCGGCGAAGACCGGCGGATGCAGGTCCAGCTCCCGGCCGGCCGGGGGCGTGAGGACGAACCGTACGGGGCGCTGGTCCAGGCTCTCCGCGTAACCTGCACCGGCCGGCGCGGCCACCGCGGCGGGCTCCTGGTCCTGGCGGTGCATCAGGTCGAGGTCGCGGTGGTCCCGGGTCTGCTCGCCGATCAGCGCGTCGATCCCCCAGCCGCCGCCGATCCGGACTCCGGCCCCGGCCCGCCGCAGCAGGGCCAGGACCGGGAGCACCTCTTCCGCCGTCATCACGCGGACCTGCTCCCGCCCTCCGACGAGCATCCTCCGTCGGGCCTCACGCCCGGGGTGTGCCGTCCCAGCGCCATGCGGTCGGGCGGGGGCGCCCGGGCAGTTCGGCGCGTCCGGTCGCCCACAGCAGGGTGGGCCAGGGCTCCGTGGCCGCCGGGGCGTCCGGGAACAGTCGGGTGAGCACCCGTGCGCAGAGATCCGCAGGCGGGGTCCAGGCGAGTCCGAGCCCCCGGGCCAGGTCGTGGGTGTGCACCAGGGTCTCCACGATCCCCATCGCGGCGAAGCCCTCGGGGTCGGAGACGCCGAAGCCGTGGTGGGCGCGGGTCTGCGGGGGTTTCGTACGCACCATGGCGGCCAGCAGCGCACCGGAGGCCTCCAGCACCTGGAGGAGACCGGCGGGACCGGCCTCACGGTCGGCGTGAATCGCGTTCGCGGGCCCCCCGGGCCGCCGGCTCTCCCACAGGAAGGGCACCTCGCCCGCCAAGGGCGGCTTCCTGGGGCCCAGTTGCACGGCGTACGCGAAGAGGTCGTCGCTGAGGTGTTCGACGGTCTCCCAGCAGGTCCACTCCAGCGAACCGGCCATTCCCTCCCACGCGCCCGCCGGCGCCTCGCGGAGGGCGTCGACGGCGAGTCGCACGGCGAGGTCGAGGTCGTCCGGGGTGACGGGTGGCCGGGCGGAGCCGGTCTCGGCTGATCGGGACATGGCGAGACCGTACCCCCCGGAGAGCTACCCCCAAAGAGCCGTGCCCACCGCCCTCAGACGGCGCCGCGCACCCGGAGGTGGTCCAGGGCCAGGTCCAGGGCGGACTCCAGCGGGCCGAGCCGGCCGGTGGCGATCAGGGTGAAGGCGCCTCCCTGAACGGCGGCGAGGATCGACTCCCCCGCGCGCTCCGCGTCCGGTACGGCCGACATCAGCCCCTGGTCCTGCATGTCCCGCACTCCGGCGGCCAGATGGGCCTGCCAGCGGTCCATCAGATCCTCGGCTACGGCGCGCACCTGGGGGTCGTCCCCGGCGAGCTGGCCGGTGAGGACGTTGAGCGGGCAGTGGCGGCCCTGGACGCGGTAGTGCTCGAGCACCGCGTCCCGCCAGGCGTCCCAGGCGGCCCAGCTGGTGAGCCGGCCGAGGTGGGGCTGCTGGTCGGCGAGGATCGCCTCGGCCTCGTGCCGGGCGACGGCGACGAGGAGGGCGGACCGGCCCTCGGGGAAGTAGTGGAAGAGCTGACTCTTGCTGGTGCCGGTCGCGGCACGGATCTCGTCGAGGGAGACCTCGGGCCCGCGCTCGCGCATCAGCCGGGCGGCGCCGTCGACGATGCGCTGCCGCGTCGCCGCGCCCTTGCTGGTCAGGCCTTGTGCCACGGGTCCGCTTCCTGGGGTGCAGGGGCGCCCGGCGTACACCCGAAAGGGGTGCACGTACCGGATCTCGCCTGGTCCGCCCATCGTATAACCGGGCGTACGGGCCACGAGGGTACGGAGCACGGCGAGACGGGCCCGGAGGTGCGGGCCCCCGGCCGCCACCGGAGCGGCGACCGGCGCTCCGGGCCGCCACGGCCTCGGGCCGCCCACTCCGGGCTCCCCGCCTCAGGCCGCGATCACCGCGGTCGAGGTCCGGCCGCCGTCCACGTCCAGGACGATGCCCTGCACGAAGGAGGAGTCGTCGCTCGCCAGGTAGACGACGGCGCGGGCGATGTCCTCGGGCCTGCCGTGCGTACCGGCCGGGGTGCCCTTCATCATCACGTCGCCGGGCAGCGGCTCGTCGGAGGGGTCGTGGACCACGCCGGGCGAGACCGCGTTCACCCGCACTCCGGACGGTCCGAACTCGGCGGCCCAGGCACGGGTGAGGGTCTCGACGGCCCCCTTGGTGGAGCTGTAGAGCGCGTTGGAGGCGACTCCGAGGCGGGTGATCCAGGAGCCGAGGTTCACGATGACGCCGCCGCCGGCCTCCGCCATGGCCGGGGCCACGGCCGCGGTGAGGAAGAACGGGGCCTTCACGTTCACCCCGTAGACCTGGTCGAAGGTGGCCTCGTCGGCGGTGGTCGTGGTGGAGGGCGGGTAGATGCCCGCGTTGTTCACCAGGATGTCGATCCGGCCTCCGAGCACCTCGGTGCTCCGCTCGGCGAGCACCCGGGACGCCGCGGCGCTGCCGTCCAGGTCGGCGGCGACGAAGTCGGCGCGGCCTCCGGCTGCCCTGATCTCGGCGACCACGCGCTCACCGCGTCCGCTGTCGCGGCCGGACACCACGACGTGGGCGCCCTCCGCGCCGAGGGCCAGCGCGATGGCCCGCCCGATGTTGCTGGTCGCGCCGGTGACCAGCGCCGTCCTCTTGTCCAGTCGTGCCGTCATGGCTGCCGCACTCCTTCTCGGAACTCCAGATTGGACCGTACGGTTCAAAGTTAGCTCCAATGGACCGCACGGTCCACTTCTGGAAGTGGAGCGACCCGAAAAGTCACTCGAAACGGAGCAGATGGACCGACGGGCGCGCGGTCACTCGCCGCGCAGTCGCTCCAGGGCGCGACCGAGGTTGCGGCGGGTCGCCGCCTCCGCCGCCTCCGGGTCCGCCGCGACGATGGCGGCGACGAGGTCCTCGTGGGCCAGGGCGTCGCCGCCGCCGGGGCCGCCGTGCACGCCCCCGTCGGCCACCGCGTCCCGGGCGGCGACCCGGAGCGCGCCGAGGAAGGAGTCGAAGACCTGGGCGAGAACCGGATTGTGCGCGGCCGTGACCACCGCGCGGTGCAGCAGCAGATCGGCCTCCACCAGCTCGGCGTCCGAACCGGCGGCACCCCGCTCGGCCAGCAGCCCCCCGAGGACCGCGACGTCCTCGTCGGTGCGCCGGATCGCGGCGAGCCGCCCCGCCTCGACCTCCAGCGCGATCCGCACCTCGTACACGTCGGCGACGGCGGCCCGGCGCAGCCCGCGGTCGAACTCCTCGACGGGCGCGGTGGAGACCACGTAGGTGCCGGACCCCTGCTGGGAGCGGAGCTGTCCCGAGGCGATCAGCGCCCGGACCGCCTCCCGGCCGGTGGAGCGGCCGACGCCGAGCAGTCGGCTCAGCTCGACCTCGCCGGGCAGCCGGGCACCCACCGGCCAGTGCTCCGACGCGAGCAGCCGGCGCAGTTCGGTGACCGCGCCTTCGACGAGCGAGGTGCGCTGAACCGGCCGTACCGCCATGACGGACGCTCCCTGGGAGTGGGGTGGGACAGGTGGACTTGAACGAGGAAGGGGGATGACGGCGCCGTCACCGGCCCCGCCACCCCTCAGATACTCAGACAACTTAGCCCACGATTTCGGAGCCCTCCGTCTCCCCGGCCTCCTCCGGCGCCGGTACCTGCGGCGCCCGTTCCCGCAACCGCAGCGCGGCCAGCAGGCTGACGACGAGGAACGCGAGCACCACCCCGAAGGTGACGCGCAGCCCGTGGGTGTCGGCGAGCCGGCCGAAGAGCGGGGAGCCGAGCCCGCCGACCGACATGGTCAGCCCCAGCGTGACGCCACTGGCCGTGCCGGGGCGGTTGGGCAGGTAGTCCTGGGCCAGGGTCACCTGCGAGGAGAACGGTACGAACAGGGCGAAGCCCAGCACGGCGACGCCTGCCGCACCGACCGCCACCCCCGGGGCGGAGACCAGCGCGGCCATCGCGGGCACCGCGACGACATAGCCCCAGCGGATCGCGGTCAGCCGCCCGTAACGGTCGGCGGCCCACCCGCCGACCAGGGTTCCGGCCGCCCCGGCGAGCGTGAACGAGGTCAGGACGGCAGCGGCGGCGCCGCGTGAGCTGTCCAGCTCACGGATCATGAAGAGGGAGACCAGGGACACCGTCGTCACGTAGGGGACGGACCAAGTGGCGGCGACCACGACCAGCCGCCCGAACGCGCGCCAGTCGTCCGGGACTCCGGCGCCGCCCGAGCGGGCACCGGCTGCGGGGATCACCACCGTGGCCTCTTGGATTCCACGGGCCCGCATCCAGGGCCCCTTGGCCAGCCAGAGCGCCGCCATCACCAGGGCGGGTACGGCCAGCAGCCAGGTGCCCCGCAGGCCTGCCGCTCCGACCACCAGCGTGACGAACCCGGGGGCCAGCGAACCGCCCAGGGTGCCGCCGACCGAGAAGACGCTCATCGCCTTCTGGGAGCTTCCGCCCGCCGCCCGCGCCTGGTTGGTGGCGGGCGGGTGGTAGGCGGCGATGCCGATCCCCGCGACGGCCGCGCAGATCCAGGTGAGCAGATAGCCGGAGAACAGCCCCGTGCCGGCCACGCCCGCCGCGGCCACCAGGAATCCGGCGGGCACCAGCCAGGGGCGCGGCGCCCGGTCGGCCAACGCGCCGAAGAGCGGCTGCACCACGCTGGAGAGGCCGGTGGCGGCGAGCGAGATTCCCGACAACGCCGAGTAGCTGTAGTGCCGTTCGGAGACCAGGAACGGCAGGAGCGCGGGCAGGGCCCCCTGGTAGAGGTCGTTGACGACGTGGGTGCCGGTCAGGAACCCCAACTGTCCCTTCCGCACGCCGCTCGCACTCCCCGCGCTCGCCACGTTCCCCGCCGTTTCCGGCCGTGGCGCGCCTCTCCACTTCTGCCGCCGCGGTTCGCCGCGGCCCGTCGTCATCGTCATCGCCGGTTCCTCTTCCTCGTTCATCCGCCTCACTCCTCAGGTCCTCTGAGGAGTTGGGGTACGGTAGCAGGGCGCCGAAGACCGGAGCAACGGCACCCGGCGCCCCACTCCCGCCCTCACCCCCGCGCCCGCGCCCGCGCCCGCCCAGCCGATGACCCGACCGGGCGGGACGGTGTCCCCGCCGGAGCTCCCGTCGTTACCCGGGGGAAGGCCACGGCGCCGGACCGCGGCCCGCCGGCCCCCGCAAGGCGACGACGACGGCGCCCGGCGGCAAAGCGCGGAGCACCCGCACGGGACCCCGCACCCGCCCAACCACCCGCCCACCGATATCGGTTGGCGCCGCCGGGACCCCCCGGGCCAGGATGGGCGGCCTCGAACCCGTCCGCCACCCCTGGAGACCGGAGAGCAACCAGCGTGTCCGCCATCCCGAGCCGCACGGCCGACTCGGCCCCCGTCACCCTCGACCGCCGCGACGGCCCCTTCGGCGAGGTCGTCCTGCGCGAGCGGGGCGAGCACTTCGAGATCATCGCCAACGGGTGCTTCCTCATGGACACCTCGGACGGCAGGTCCGAGCGGCTGCTGATCGACGCGGCACTCGCGGCGCTGCCGCCCGCGCGACCGGCCCCCTCGGTGCTCATCGGCGGGCTCGGGGTGGGGTTCTCCCTGGTCCGGGCCACCGCGCAGGAGCGCTGGGGCCGGATCGTCGTGGTCGAGCGGGAACCGGCGATCGTGGACTGGCATCTGCGCGGCCCACTGGACCGGATTTCCGGTGGCGCCCTGGCCGACCCCAGGACCGCGATCCTGCGCGCCGACCTCGTCGAGCATCTGCGTACGACTACGGAGCGTTATGACGCATTGTGTCTGGACATCGACAACGGTCCGGACTGGACCGTGACCGACGACAACGGAAGCCTCTATTCCCCTTCCGGCCTCGCCACCTGCCGGGAACGCCTGACCCTGGGGGGTGTTCTCGCCATGTGGTCCGCACAGCCGTCCGAATCGTTCGAACAGGCTTTACGAGGTGCCGGATTCGAGGGGGTACGAACCGAGGAAGTGCCCGTTGCCCGAGGTGTGCCCGACGTGGTTCATCTCGCACTTCGGACCGCCTGAGCACCCCGCCGGGGTATCCGGGCAGGCACGGATAACCGGACAAGGCACGCTTTCCCCCTGCCCCTGAGGGGTATCCCTTCCCTTGCGGGCAACACCCTGCGTAGCCGAAAGGTGTCCCCAGCCTCTACGCTGCTGCCCGGCAGACGGACCACACACGCAAGAAAAACGAGCGAAGACCGCGACCCCCGGAGGAATGATCTCCGCGGGAGCGGGCAGGGGCGGGGCGATGGAACAGACACACACCAACCACAACGGCGTCGCGGCCACCCCCGGAGCGCAGCGCCGGGTGCTGGTGGTCGAAGACGACGCCACGATCATCGACGCCATCGCCGCGCGTCTGCGGGCGGAGGGCTTCCTGGTGCAGACCGCACTGGACGGCCCGGCCGCCGTGGACGCGGCCGAGGCGTGGCAGCCCGATCTGATGGTGCTCGACATCATGCTCCCGGGCTTCGACGGCCTGGAGGTCTGCCGCCGGGTGCAGGCGCAGCGCCCGGTGCCGGTGCTGATGCTGACCGCGCGGGACGACGAGACCGACATGCTGGTCGGACTCGGGGTCGGCGCGGACGACTACATGACCAAGCCGTTCTCCATGCGGGAGCTGGCGGCACGGGTGCACGTACTGCTGCGCCGGGTCGAGCGGGCCGCCCTGGCCGCGGTGACGCCGCGCAGCGGCATCCTGCGCCTGGGTGAACTGGAGATCGACCACGCGCAGCGCAGGGTCCGGGTGCGTGCCGACGACGTGCACCTGACGCCGACCGAGTTCGACCTGCTGGTCTGCCTGGCGAACACCCCGCGCGCGGTGCTCTCCCGCGAGCAGTTGCTCGCGGAGGTCTGGGACTGGGCGGACGCGTCGGGCACGCGCACGGTCGACAGCCACATCAAGGCGCTCCGCCGCAAGATCGGCGCCGAGCGCATCCGTACGGTCCACGGTGTCGGCTACGCGCTGGAGACCCCGGCAGCATGACCCGCTCCGGGCCCGGTCTGCGCCCGTTCTCGATCAAGGCCAAGCTGGGCACGCTCGTCGTGGTGTCCGTGTTCATCACCACGGGGCTGCTCGTGGTGGCGCTGCGGACCCGGACCGAGTTCCAGTTCATCACCGTGTTCTCGGTCATCGCGACGCTGCTGATCACCCAGTTCGTGGCGCACGGCCTGACGGCGCCGCTGGACGAGATGCGGGCGGTGGCCCGGTCGATCTCGCACGGCGACTACACGGGCCGGGTCAGCGGGGCCGGGCGCCGGGACGAGCTGGGCGACCTCGCGCAGACGATCAACCGCATGGCGGACGACCTGGAGGCGGTCGACCGGCACCGCAAGGCGCTGGTCGCCAATGTGTCGCACGAGTTGCGGACCCCCATCGCGGCGCTCCGTGCCGTGCTGGAGAACGTGGTGGACGGGGTGTCGGCCGCCGATCCGGAGACCATGCGGACGGCGCTCCAGCAGACGGAGCGGCTCGGCAGGCTGGTGGAGACTCTGCTGGACCTGTCGCGGCTGGACAACGGTGTCGTCCCCCTCAAGGCGGGCCGTTTCGAGGTGTGGCCCTATCTGGCCGGTGTGCTGAAGGAGGCGAACCTCGCGGCCTCACGCCGTCGGCTCTCCTCCGGCTCGGGCAACCACTCCCGTACGGACGTCCATCTGCACCTCGACGTGTCCCCCGGGGACATGACTGCGTACGCGGACACCGAGCGCCTGCACCAGGTCGTGGCGAATCTCATCGACAACGCCGTGAAACACAGCCCGCCGCACGGCCGGGTGACGGTGCTCGCGCGACGGGGTCCGCATCCTGAGTCTCTGGAACTCGAAGTGATCGACGAGGGCCCGGGCATCCCGGAGGCCGAACGCCACCACGTCTTCGAGCGGTTCAACCGGGGTCAGAACCCGTCCCCGCACGGCCCCGGCAGCGACGGTGGCACGGGGCTGGGACTGGCCATCGCCCACTGGGCGGTGGATCTGCACGGTGGTCGCATCAGAGTGGCTGAATCCACACAGGGCTGCCGGATTCAGATCACTCTTCCGGGGATGTCACCGGACCGCAGTTGACATATGGTTCGAACGAAAGGGACGTGATCTTGGTCCCTCGTCACCAGGGATACGGCCGGAGGGGCCATAGCCGTGTCCCTGACTACCCGAAGCGCAGCGGAACCCCGCTTGTTTCCCGCCATTCCGAGCTCCGAAACCCGCCTTCAGATGTGATGTGCACGACGATGAGCGGCCCGGTCTGCAAGGAACGGCGCGGGAGGCGTAGCCTTGATTCCCGCTGTCCATCACCTTGTGAAGCGGAAGAGGGCGGTTGCCGCCGTGTCGTCTCAGTCCCCCAGTAACTCGACCATCTCGACCGACCAAGCAGGCCCGGGAATCAACCCGGCCGCTGCTTTCGGTGCCAATGAATGGCTCGTCGACGAGATCTACCAGCAGTACCTCCAGGATCCGAACTCCGTCGACCGTGCCTGGTGGGACTTCTTCGCCGACTACAAGCCGGGTTCCGCCGGCACGGCGGACAAGCCCGGAGCCGCAGCCCCGGCGGCCCCCGCCGCCCCGGTGACGCCGGCCGCCGCCCCCGCCGAGACGGCCGCGCCCGCGCAGGCCGCCCCGGCAGCCCCCGCGAAGCCCGCAGCCGCAGCTCCGGCCGCACCCGCCGCCCCGGTGGCCCCCGCGGCCCCGGCTGCGCCCGCCGCCCCGAAGGCGCCGGCCGCGAAGGCGCCCGCCAAGGCCGCTCCGGCGACCGAGTCGACCGGCGGACCCGAGTACGTGACGCTGCGCGGCCCCTCGGCCGCCGTCGCGAAGAACATGAACGCCTCGCTGGAGCTGCCGACGGCCACGTCCGTCCGCGCCGTCCCGGTGAAGCTGCTCTTCGACAACCGCATCGTCATCAACAACCACCTCAAGCGCGCCCGCGGCGGGAAGATCTCCTTCACGCACCTCATCGGGTACGCGATGGTGCAGGCCCTCAAGGCCATGCCGTCGATGAACCACTCCTTCACGGAGAAGGACGGCAAGCCGACCCTGGTCAAGCCGGAGCACGTCAACCTCGGTCTGGCCATCGACCTGGTCAAGCCGAACGGTGACCGCCAGCTCGTGGTCGCGGCCATCAAGAAGGCCGAGACGCTCAACTTCTTCGAGTTCTGGCAGGCGTACGAGGACATCGTCCGCCGCGCCCGCATCGGCAAGCTGGGCATGGACGACTTCACCGGAGTCACCGCCTCGCTGACCAACCCCGGCGGCATCGGCACCGTCCACTCGGTGCCCCGCCTGATGCCCGGACAGGGCCTCATCATGGGCGTCGGCGCGATGGACTACCCGGCGGAGTTCCAGGGCACCTCCCAGGACACCCTGAACAAGCTCGGTATCTCGAAGGTCATGACGCTGACCTCGACGTACGACCACCGGGTCATCCAGGGCGCCGCCTCCGGCGAGTTCCTGCGGGTGCTCAGCCAGCTGCTGCTCGGCGAGAACGGCTTCTACGACGAGATCTTCGAGGCCCTGCGCATCCCCTACGAGCCGGTCCGCTGGCTCAAGGACATCGACGCCTCGCACGACGACGACGTCACCAAGGCCGCGCGGGTCTTCGAGCTGATCCACTCCTACCGGGTCCGCGGCCACGTCATGGCCGACACCGACCCGCTGGAGTACCGCCAGCGCAAGCACCCCGACCTGGACATCACCGAGCACGGCCTCACCCTGTGGGACCTGGAGCGCGACTTCGCGGTCGGCGGTTTCGCCGGCAAGTCGATGATGAAGCTCCGTGACATCCTCGGTGTGCTCCGTGAGTCGTACTGCCGCACCACCGGCATCGAGTTCATGCACATCCAGGACCCGAAGCAGCGCAAGTGGCTCCAGGACCGGGTGGAGCGTCCGCGTTCGCAGCCCGAGCGCGAGGAGCAGCTGCGCATCCTCCGCCGCCTCAACGCGGCCGAGGCCTTCGAGACCTTCCTGCAGACGAAGTACGTCGGCCAGAAGCGGTTCTCCCTGGAGGGCGGCGAGTCCGTCATCCCGCTGCTCGACGCCGTCATCGACTCGGCCGCCGAGGCCCGCCTCGACGAGGTCGTCATCGGCATGGCCCACCGCGGCCGTCTGAACGTCCTGGCGAACATCGTCGGCAAGTCGTACGCGCAGATCTTCCGCGAGTTCGAGGGCAACCTCGACCCGCGTTCGATGCACGGCTCCGGCGACGTGAAGTACCACCTGGGCGCCGAGGGCACCTTCACCGGTCTGGACGGTGAGCAGATCAAGGTCTCGCTCGCCGCGAACCCCTCGCACCTGGAGGCGGTCGACCCGGTCTTGGAGGGCATCGCCCGCGCCAAGCAGGACATCATCAACAAGGGCGGCACGGACTTCACCGTCCTGCCCGTCGCCCTGCACGGTGACGCGGCCTTCGCCGGCCAGGGTGTCGTCGCCGAGACGCTCAACATGTCGCAGCTGCGCGGCTACCGCACCGGTGGCACCGTGCACGTGGTGATCAACAACCAGGTCGGCTTCACCGCCGCCCCGGAGTCCTCGCGCTCCTCGATGTACGCCACCGACGTGGCGCGCATGATCGAGGCGCCGATCATCCACGTCAACGGTGACGACCCGGAGGCCGTGGTCCGCGTCGCGCGCCTCGCCTTCGAGTTCCGTCAGGCGTTCAACAAGGACGTCGTGATCGACCTCATCTGCTACCGCCGCCGCGGTCACAACGAGGGCGACAACCCGGAGTTCACCAACCCGCAGATGTACACCCTGATCGACAAGAAGCGCTCGGTGCGCAAGCTCTACACCGAGTCGCTCATCGGTCGCGGCGACATCACGCTGGAAGAGGCCGAGCAGGCGCTCCAGGACTTCCAGGGCCAGTTGGAGAAGGTCTTCGCGGAGGTCCGCGAAGCCACCTCGCAGTCGGCGGCCCCGCACGTCCGCGAGCCGCAGGCGGCCTTCCCGGTCGCCGTGGACACCTCGGTCTCCTCCGAGGTCGTCAAGCGGATCGCCGAGTCCCAGGTCAACATCCCGGAGCACATCACGGTGCACCCGCGCCTGATGCCGCAGATGCAGCGCCGTGCCGCCTCGGTGGAGAACGGCACCATCGACTGGGGCATGGGCGAGACCCTCGCCATCGGTTCACTGCTGATGGAGGGCACCCCGGTCCGGCTCGCCGGCCAGGACACCCGCCGCGGCACGTTCGGCCAGCGCCACGCGGTGCTGGTCGACCAGGTGACCGGCGAGGACTACACCCCGCTGCTCTACCTCACCGAGGAACAGGCCCGCTACAACGTCTACGACTCGCTGCTCAGCGAGTACGCGGCGATGGGCTTCGAGTACGGCTACTCGCTGGCCCGCCCGGAGTCGCTGGTCGTCTGGGAGGCGCAGTTCGGTGACTTCGTCAACGGCGCGCAGACCGTCGTGGACGAGTTCATCTCCTCGGCCGAGCAGAAGTGGGGCCAGACGTCCGGCGTCACCCTGCTGCTGCCGCACGGTTACGAGGGCCAGGGCCCGGACCACTCGTCCGCCCGCCCGGAGCGCTTCCTCCAGATGTGCGGCCAGGACAACATGACGGTCGCCATGCCCACCCTGCCGTCGAACTACTTCCACCTCCTGCGGTGGCAGGTGCACAACCCGCACCACAAGCCGCTGATCGTCTTCACCCCGAAGTCGATGCTCCGCCTCAAGGCGGCGTCCTCGAAGGCGGAGGAGTTCACCACCGGCGGCTTCCGCCCGGTGATCGGCGATGCGTCGGTGAGCCCCGAGAACGTCCGCAAGGTCGTCTTCTGCGCCGGCAAGCTGTACTACGACCTCGACGCCGAGCGCCAGAAGCGTGGCGACACGGAGACCGCGATCATCCGCCTCGAGCGCCTGTACCCGCTGCCGGGTGCGGAGCTCCAGGCCGAGATCGCCAAGTACCCGAACGCCGAGAAGTACCTCTGGGCGCAGGAGGAGCCGGCGAACCAGGGCGCGTGGCCGTTCATCGCGCTCAACCTGATCGACCACCTGGACCTGGCCGTCGGTGCCGACGTCCCGCACAACGAGCGTCTGCGTCGCATCTCGCGGCCGGCAGGCTCGTCGCCGGCCGTCGGTTCGGCCAAGCGCCACCAGGCGGAGCAGGCTCAGCTGGTCGCCGAGGTCTTCGAGGCCTGACCGGCAGCGGTACCCGCTCGACGACAGGGACCGGCCCCCACCAGCACCGCGG
>NZ_JBHWZJ010000196.1:0-13355 GCF_042728415.1 Streptomyces sp. NPDC060198
CGTGCGATTCCGGCCGGGCGTGCGGCCGGTGCGGGACCCGGGGGTCAGTGACCCAGGACGATGCGGTGGATCAGGTCCTTGCCGTCCGTGCCCGAGCCGGACTTGTCCACGACGTACGCGACACCGTCGGCGACCGTGACGTGGTTCGGGTTGGCGCCCGTGGCGAGGGTCTCGACGACGGCGCCCTTCTTCGGGTCGACGACCGTCACGTTGGCGTCGGTACGGTTGACGACCACCACGCGGCCCGACTTCTTGTCGGTGGCGACGGCCAGCGGACCGTTGCCGGTGGCGACGGTCGACGTGACGGCGCCCTTCTTCAGGTCGATGACCGAGAGGGTGCCGGCGGTCTGGTTCGCGGTGTACGCGGTCTTGCCGTTGGCGGACAGGGCGACCGAGATCGCGCCGTCACCGGCGGGGATGAAGCGCGGCGCCTTGTGCGGGGCGACCTCGATGACCCGGTCGTTGTTCAGGTCGGCGGTGTAGACCGTGCCGGTCTTCTCGTTCAGCGTGAGGCCGGTCGGGCTGGAGCCCTCGATGGTGACCCGGCCCTTCTCCTTGAGGGTCTTGGAGTCGAACGCGACCAGGCTCGCACCGGCGAAGCTGCTCGCCCACACCGTGTCGTGCTTCTCGTCGACGACGATGTCACGGCCGTGCGCGACGTCGGTCAGCGTGGCGAGGTGCGCGCCGGTCTTCTGGCTGTAGACCGAGACGGTGTTGTTGCGGGTGTTGGTCGTCCAGACGGTGTTGTGCTCGTCGTCCACCGCGACACCGTAGACCGCCTCGACCGCGCCGGTCGCCGCGTCGGTGACCGGCGGCACGATGGTCTTCTCGACCTTCAGGGTGCGCGGGTCCACCTTCAGCAGGCTGGAGTTGGTGACCGGCGGCCGGCCCACGGCGGTGGTCGCCCACAGCACGTGGTTCCGCTCGGAGTACGAGGACTGGTACAGGCCCGTCGCCAGCGAGGCGGACGTGATGGTGGAGGCGGATCCGCCCTTGTGTCCCGTGGCGCTGGCGGTCGCCGTGCCGGCCAGGGCCAGCGAACCGCCCACGGCGAGGACGATGGCGGTGCTGATGGAGCGGCGGGTAACAGACGTCATGCTGCGTCAATCTCCTTGACTGGTGCGCCTCTTGTGGCGAGGCGTTGATCACTAGGTTAGCTTAGCCTTACCTAAGTTGCGCGAGTTCTGGAGTGGCTTGAGTCACAGTCCGAGGGGTGGGTGAACCCCCTAGGGGGCGTATGCGCCGCGGGGCGTTGTACGCGAAGGTGCGCACAACGCCCCGGGGTGGAGGAGGAGTTGCTCAAGCCGGCCGATGGGGGCGACCCCTTGGCTGCGAGCTCGTGGTGCCGATCCGTCAGGCGGATTCGCCCTGAGCCTGAGCCTGCGCCTGCTGCGGCTTGCGGCGGCGCAGGATGAACGTCGTGGCTCCTGCCGCTCCGACGGCGCCTCCGACGGCTGCCGCTCCGGCCGCCCAGGCGATCGTCGCGTACGAGACGTCATCGCCGACGCTCTGGACCGAGGCGGCGTTGACGGCCTCGTCGGTGGTGATCGCAGCCGTGTCCGAGGACGTGGACGAGGAGGCTGCCGTGGCGTCGGCGGCCAAGACGGTGAAGTCGACCTTGAGCGTCGTGGAGGGGTTCGGGGCGAGGAAGCGCAGCCAGTGCGCCCCGGGGGTCACCTCGGCCGGGATCTCCACGTCTCCCTCGAAGGATCCTTCGGCGTCGATGTCCCACTGTCCGAGGATGGCGTCGTCGTCGAGCTTGATGGTGACCACCTGCGAGGCCGGGAACGTGGTGACCTTGAAGTGGAGCTTCCCGCCGGGCTGTACCTCGCTGGCGGTGATCTCGGCCTTCGCTCCGCTCGCGTTGGCGGCGCTGGCGGGCGCGCCCGTGGCGGCGGGGATCACCGCGGCCGGACCGTCCGCGGTGGTGGAGCCGGTGCCCGCCGTCGCCCCGGTGCCGCCCGTGCCGCCGGTCGTCGCCGAGGCGTCCGCGCCGGAGGTGACGGTGAAATCGGCCTTCATGCTGGTGGACGGGTTGGGTGCGAGGAAGCGCAGCCAGTGCGCGCCCTTGGCCGCGGTCGCCGGGACGGTGACCGTGCCCGAGAACGAGCCGTCCGCCGCGATGCCGCCCGACCACTGACCGATGATCTCGCTGTCGTCGAACTTCACGGTGATCTGCTGGCCGGCGGGGAAGCCCGTCAGGCGGAAGGACACCTTGCCGCCCGCGGCGACGCTCGAACCCGCGGTGATGGTGGCCGAGGTGGCGGAAGACGAGCCGGTGCCCCCGGTGGTCGAGCCGCCCGTGCCGCCGGTGCCGCCGGTACCGGTGCCTCCCGTGCCCGTACCGCCGGTGGAGCCGCCGCCTGTGGAACCGCCGCCGGTGGAACCGCCGGTCGAGCCGCCTCCCGTGGTGCCGCCGCTGCTCGAACCGCCGGTGGAGGACGAAGAGGTGACGGTGAAATCGGCCTTCAGGCTGGTGGAGGGCTCGGGGGCGAGGACGCGTAGCCAGTGCGCGCCGGCGCCGGTCGAGGCCGGGACGGTCACCGTGCCGGAGAACGTGCCGTCCGCCTTCACGGCGGCGGTCCACTGCTTGAGGATCGTCTGGTCGTCGAGCTTGACCGTGATGTCCTGGCCCTGGACGAAACCGGACAGCGCGAAGGACACGGTGCCGCCCGCGGCCACCTTGGTCGTGCCGAGCTGGAACTTGGGAACGGCCGGCTCGGGCGTGGTGGTGGCCGCGGTGACGGTGAGTCCGGCGCTCTTGACGCTGGTTCCGGTGGCGAGGAAGCGGAGCCAGTGGTCGGTGCCGGGGGTGGTGTCGGCGGGGACGGTGACGGTGCCGGTGACGCTGCCGTCGGAGCCGCTGGTGAACTGGGCGAGGAGTGTGGCGTCGTCGAGCTTGACGCTGACCTTGCTGTCGGCGGGGAAGCCCGTCGCGGTGAACGACACGTCGCCGCCCGGCTTCACCGAGGTCGTTCCCAGGGTGACGGCGGGGGCCGACGCCTCGTCAGCGGCGGATGCCACCGTTCCGGCCGCCGAGGAATCCTCACTGGCCACCGCGAGCGGCATCGACAGCACGCCGAGGCCCAGCGTCGCCCCGGCGGTGAGCGCGGCCACCTTCGCGACCCGGCTGCGGGGACCGCGCAGCGGCGATATGGAGGAACGGAAAGGTCTGTCTGCGCTCATGGCGTGCTCCTGGCGGGCAAGAAAAAGTGCATGGGAGAGAGGCGGCGTCCACTGGCCGGTTCGGCAGGATGACGCCAACGATTGGTTAGGTTAGCCTAACCAACCTCAGGGGAGGGGTGTGGGTGCCCGGAGGGGTGCGGGCGGGACCCGCGTGTCGACGGGTGGAAGGTAAGGTAAACCTTACTTGTCGTCGTTCTTCGGAGTCCGCCCGCATGTTCGCGTCCGCACCGCCCGAAGGGGCTCCCCTCCACCCGCCCAGGACGGCACGCCCCGACGCGGTTCCGTTCCTCGCGGCGCCAGGCGTCGAGCTGCCGGAACCGGACGAGGTCGAGGAGTTCTGGGAGCGGGTGCGCGAGCGGGGGACGCCGCTGATCGCCCCCGATCCACAAGGCGGTCCCGACCACGCGGCCGTCACCTTCCTGTGGCGTGGCACGGAATCGACCCGGGCGGTCCAGGTCATGCCCAACAAGCTCGGCGACCCACGGGCCCCCGAGGGGAACCTGATGGAGCGTCTTCCCGGCACCGATCTCTGGCACCGTACGTTCCGGCTGCGCCACGACTGGCGCGGTACCTACGATTTCTACGTGGACGAGGGCGACGGCCCCGAGGCCGGCGGGGTCGGCTACTGGCAGTGGCTGCGGACACGGCGTCGCTCCGATCCGTTCAACTCCCGCCTTCTGCCGCGCCGCTGGGGCGGTGAGCCGGTGTCCTGGGCGGAGATCAGGGAGTCCCGGGCGCCCTCGGACTGGGAGCCCCGGTCCGGCGTGCCCCGGGGCACGGTGACCGAGCACGGCGTCCCCAGTGAGCACCTCGGGGAGGAGCGCCGGATCTGGCTGTACGAACCTCCGGCCCCTGCCGGCGGCGGCAGTCACGGCGAACTCCCCGTGCTGGTGCTGCTGGACGGAGAGCACTGGCGGCCGCTGGGGCTCGCGAACCTCCTCGACAACCTCGTCGCGGACGGCCGTGTCCCGCCGATGGCGGCGATTCTCGTCGACTCCGCCGATTCCGGGTCGCGTTGGCGGGACCTCGCCTGCCGTCCCGCCCATGCGGGCTTCCTCACCGACGAGTTGCTCCCGTGGTCCGCGCGGCTCCTGCCGCTCACGGAAGACCCCGCGCGTACCGTGATCGCCGGGCAGAGCCTGGGCGGCCTGTCGGCGACGTACACGGCACTGACGGCCCCGCACCGATTCGGCAACGTCCTGGTCCAGTCCGCCTCCTACTGGTGGCCGGACGGGCCGGAACCGGAGTGGCTCACCGGCCGGATCGCCGCCGCCTCGCGCCGCCCGGTGCGGTTCCGGCTCTCCTTCGGTGAGCAGGAATGGGTGGCGCTGCCCGCCGCACGGCGACTGCGGGACGTCCTCGAAGAGGCCGGGTACGACTACCGCTACCGCGAGTTCAACGGCGGCCACGACTACCTGTGGTGGCGTGCGGAGATGGCGGACGGGCTGACCGGGCTACTGGGGCCCGGGGTCTGAACCGACGCGGTCCCGCGCAGGGAGCGGCCGCCGCCCCGGGCGCCCGAGCCGGCGTCCGAGGCCTGTCGTCCGGCCCGTCGTCCGGCCCGGTGGGCGGGCCGGACGCGCGTGCGCGTCTCCGGCGCCGTACCGCCTATGCCGCCGCCACCGCGCACGCCGCGGCGAAGCCGGCCGGTACCTCGACGTCGACGACGGTCCAGCCGTCGGGCTGCGCCCCCGGGGACGGTCCCGTCCCCAGGTAGGCGCCGCCCAGCGCCTCACCCGCGAGCCCCTCGCCGGTGCCTTTGAGGTACGCCTCCTTGCGGGTCCAGCACCGTGCGAACGCGGCCGGCCGTTCCGTCGCCGCCAAGCGTTCCAACTCCGCCCGCTCGGCGGGGTGCAGGGCCGTCGACACGTCCATGGCCGTCGCTGCAGAAGGAAGCCGCTCGACGTCCACACCGACCGGCCGGACGGCCAGCGCCACCAGCGCCAGACCGTCGGTGTGCGACAGCGAGAAGTGCACCCGTCCGCCCGCGGGACCCGCCACCGCCGGCCGGCCGTGGAGGGCGCCGCACCCCGGGCACGCCAGCCGGACCAGCGTCACCCCGGCGGGCGGGAGTGCCAGGACTCCGCCCAGCAGCACGCGCAACGCCGTGTGGGAGGCCAGGTACATCGCCCGGTCCTGGGGGCGCCGGAACGCCGCGGCCCGGCCCCGCTCCATCTCGTCGAGGACGACCGGTCCGGCGGGTTCCTCACCCCAGGGCCGCACCGACCAGAGCAGCGGGTCCCCGCCGTCCAGCGCGGACGGCCCCGGAGGCCGGTCTCCCGGCGTCCAGGGCCGTACCTCGGCGGTCGGATTCACCACCGGGCGGACGCGCGGGCGAAGGCGGACAGGTCGGTCGGGTCGGTCATCCGTCGAGCTCCTTCAGCCGGGCCGCGAGGACGGTCGCGACGGTGTCGAGGTTATCTCCCTGGAGCAACCGTGCGTGGGTGCAGTCGAGATCGTGGTTGACGATCTCGCCCGTCACGTGCGCCCGCCAGGCATCCCGGGTGAGCCAGTCCTCCGCCCTCGGTGCCGCGGCCGTGAAGAACAGCACGTCGCCCCGGTAGGTGTCGTGCCGGTGCTCGCGCATCAGCCGCGCGTGGTGCGGCACGATGTCCACGATCCTGGACAGCGTGCGGTCGCTGAGTCCGGCGAGCGGACTGCCGCCCCTGCGCAGGGTGGCCAGCACGTCGGCGCGGGTCTGCTCGTCCGTGCGCTCGAAGCCCGCCATCCGCAGCACCGCCGTGAGCGCGTCGCCCTCCTCGGGAGCCGGGCGGGCGCGCCACATCTCGGACGGGAACGCGTCGAGCAGCGCCAGGAGTTCGACCTCCTCGCCCGCTTCCTGGAGCAGCACCGCGACGGCCTGTGCGAGTACGCCGCCCACCGACCAGCCCACCAGCCGGTACGGCCCGTGGGGCTGGACGGTACGCAGCCGCCCGGCGTAGTCGACCGCCTGGTCCCGCAGTGTCGCCGCGAGGGGCTCGTCGTCGGTCAGCCCGCGCACCTGGACGGCGTACAGCGGCTGTCCGGCGCCCAGCCGGGCCGAGAGGCCCGCGTAGCACCAGGCGATCCCGCCCGCCGGGTGGAACGCGAAGACCGGGGGCCGGTCACCGCCACCGCGCAGCGGCAGCAGGACGTCCAGCGCGTCGTCGGCGCCCGCGCCCGGTCCTGCGAGCCGCGCCGCCAGGGCCGCCGGGGTCGGCGTCTCGAAGAGCGAGCCGATCGTCAGCTCCGTGTCGCATTCCTCCCGCACCCGGGCCACCAGCCTCATCGCGAGCAGCGAGGTCCCGCCGAGGTCGAAGAACGCGTCGTCGGGGCCGGCCCCTTCGACGCCGAGAACGTCGGCGAAGAGCCGGGTCAGCAGCTCCTCCAAGGCCCCGGACGGGCGCCGCGCCCCCTTGCCGGCGGTGAACACCGGTGCGGGCAGGGCGCGTCGGTCCAGCTTGCCCGCCGGGCTGAGCGGGAACGCCGCGAGGGCCACCACCGCCGCCGGCACCATGTGGTCCGGCAGTACGCGCGCCAGCGCGGCCCGCACCTCGGCCGGGTCCGCCCGCCCCTGCACGTAGCCGACGAGGCGCTGTTCGCCGCCGTCGTCCTCGCGCACGAGGGCGCAGGCACCCTCGACGCCGGGCCGCGCGGACAGGGCCGCCTCGATCTCGCCGAGTTCGATGCGCTGGCCGCGCAGCTTCACCTGGTGGTCGGTGCGGCCGAGGTATTCCACCTCGCCCTGCCGCGTCCACCGTGCCAGGTCGCCGGTCCGGTACATGCGGCTGCTCGCAGGACCGAAGGGGTCGGCCACGAAACGGGCCGCCGTCAGCTCGGGGCGGTCGAGATAGCCGTCGGCCAACTGCGCCCCGGCGAGGAAGAGTTCGCCGGGCACTCCGGGCGGGCAGAGCTGGAGCGCCGCGTCCAGGACGTACAGCCGGGTGTTCCACACCGGGCGCCCGATGGGCACCGGGCCGCTGCCCTCCGCCGCACAGGTGTGGTGGGTGACGTCCACCGCGGCCTCGGTCGGGCCGTACAGGTTGTGCAGGCCGGCACCCGGCAACGTGACCGCGAAGAGGTTCGCGGTCTCGCGGGCCAGTGCCTCGCCGCTGCAGAACACCCGGGTGAGGCCGGTGCACCGCGCCGCCTCCGGCTCGGCGAGGAAGATCTGGAGCATGGACGGCACGAAGTGCAGTGTGGTGACGTCCTGTTCGCGCACCAGGCGGGCCAGGTACGTCGGGTCGCGGTGTCCGCCGGGCTCCGCGACGACCAGGGTCGCACCCTCGCGCAGCGGCCAGAAGAACTCCCACACCGAAACGTCGAACGAGGACGGTGTCTTCTGCAACACCCGTTCACCGGCGGCCAGTCGGTAGGTGTCCTGCATCCATCGCAGCCGGTTGTCGATCGCCCCGTGCGGGACGACGACCCCCTTGGGGCGCCCGGTGGAGCCCGAGGTGTAGATGACGTACGCCGGATGGGAGGGGGTGAGCGGGCGGCACGGATCGGTCGGCAGGTGCGCCGAGACGTCGAGGCCGTCCAGCACGACGAGAGGGGTCGCGCCGCCGTCCGGCAGCCTGCCCGCCCTGTCGGTGACCGCGCAGACCGGCGCCGCGTCCTGGAGCATGTCCAGCAGGCGCTGCTCCGGGTAGTCCGGGTCGAGCGGCAGATAGGCGGCGCCCGTCTTGAGGATCGCCAGCAGCGTCACGATCAGCTCGACGGACCGGGGGACCGAGAGGGCCACCACCGTGTCCGGGCGGGCGCCGAGGGTCCGCAGGTGCCGGGCCAACCGGTTGGCGCGGGCGTTGAGCTCCGCGTAGCTGAGCGACTCGTCGCCGTACACCAGGGCCGTCGCGGCCGGGGTCCTGCGGGCCTGCGCCTCGATCGGGCCGATCAGGTTCGTCGCCGGGAGCTCGCGCTCCGTACGGTTGAACTCGTCCCTGACCAGGTCCACTTCGTCCGGCGTGGCGATGGTGTGCGCGGCGAGCGGCAGATGCGGGTCCGCGTGTGCGAGCCGGTCGACCAGGTGGGTGAACCGGTCCTGGTGGGCGGCGAGGCCGTCCTCGGTGTAGAGCGCGGGGTTGGCGTCGTAGTCGACGAGCAGCCCGCGGCCGTCGGCCCGGTCGTAGACGTTGACCGTGAGGTCCTCCACCTGCCCGGCCGAGAGGTTGCGGGCCCGCACCGGCGCGCCCGCGAAGCGCACGTCGTAGTCGAAGGGCATCACGTTCACCAGCGGACCGACCAGGGCACGACTCTCGCCGAGCAGCCCGAGGTCGCGGCGGATGTCCTCGTAGCGGTAGCGCTGATGGCGGCGCACCGTACGGATGTTGAGGACGACCTGGCGCACCAGGTGCGCGAAGTCCGCCTCGGGGGAGACCTCCAGGCGCAGCGGCAGGACGTTCATCACCATGCCCGGCACCCGCAGCGCCACCGAGCCCATGCGGCCCATCATGGGCAGCCCGAGTACGACGTCCGGGCGCCCCGTGGCCCGGGAGGCGTAGAGCGCCTGGGCGGCGATCAGTACCTCGGGCCAGGTCGCCCGGAGCCGGGATGCCAACTCCCCTATTCTCTCGGTCGTTTCCGGCTCCAGCGACACGGTGCGGCGCAGCGAGGTCCGCGAGGGCAGTGCCCCGCGCCCCGCCAGCTGGGGTGCCTCGGGGCGGTCGGCGAACGCCTCGCTCCAGTGGGCCCGGTCGGCCGGGTGGGCCTCGGAGGCGCGGTACTCGGCGTCCTGCGCGACGAGTTCGGCCAGCGGACGGAACGGCGTCGGCGCGGGCGCCTGGCCGGCGGCCAGCGCGCTGTACACCTCGGCGGTGCGGCGCACGAGCAGGGAGTAGCCGAAACCGTCCATGGCGAGGTGGTGGATGCGCTGGTACCACAGCCACCGCTCCTCGCCCACGCGGAAGAGGGCGTGCCCGAACACCGGGCCCCGCGCCAGGTCGCAGGCGCGGGCGAGATCCTCCCGCATCCACGCCCCGGCGGCCTCGTCCGGGTCCTTCCCCGCCCGCAGGTCCGCTGTGTGCAGGGGAAGCCGGACTTCGGCGCGGACGCGCTGCCGGGGCCCTTCGGGACAGTCCTCCACCCGGATGCGCAGCGCGTCGGCCTCGGAGACCACCTGGCGCAGCGCGCCTGCGAAGAGCTCCGGGTCGACGGGGCCCTCGATCTCCACGCACTCCGCGGTGTTGAGCGCCGGGCTCAGCGGGTCGAGGGCCTGGGCGTACCACATGCCCGACTGGGCGGCGGTCAACGGCAGTACCGTGTCCGGCACTTCGGTGTCCGACTCCGCAGATTCGGCGCGCGGGGCGTCGAGGTCCGTCGCCGGGGCGCTCATGAGGCCACCAGCAGCGGCAGCCACGCCTGGACCGCGGGCTGTTCGGCGAGATCCGCGAAGGCGGCCCGCACTCCGTGTTCGCGGCGCCAGCGCTCCAGGAGCGCCATGATGCGTACCGAGTCCAGCCCGTAGTCCACGAGGTTCTCGTCGACCGGGATGTCCTCCGGGTCCTCGCCGAGGGAGTCGGCGATGTCCGCGCGGATCAGCTCAAGGGTGAGGGACATCGGCTCAGACCTCCTGGAAGAGAGCGTCGGTGGTGGTCACCACGGCGCAGCGGCCGGCCGTGTACCGCAGCGCCATGTCGTGGTCCTCCCGGGAGAAGTCGGCGACCGCGTCCGCGACCACGAACGCCTGGATGTCACGCTGCCACGCGTCCGCCGCGCTCATCAGCACGCCGATGTGCGCGTACACGCCGACCACGATCAGCTGGTCGCGGCCCTGCTCCCGCAGAAGCGCCTCCAGTTCGGTGCGCACGAAGGCGCTGTACTTCCACTTGGTGATGACGCTCTCGCCCTCGACGGGCGCCGTCCGCTCCGGCCCGGACAGCGCCGCCGGGTCGTCCGCCACCCCGGGTCCCCAGAAGTCGAGTTGCAGACCGCGCTCCTCGGGGGTCTGGCCGCCGCGCTGTGCCGAGTGCACCACCGGGACGCCCAGTTCGCGGCACTTGCCCAGCACCAGGGCCGTGTTGTCCAGCATGCCGGTCAACGGCTGCTCGCCGGCCGGGAACGCCTTCAGGAAGTGGTTCTGCAGGTCGTGGACGAGCAGCACCGCACGGGACGGGTCGACCGTCCACGCCACCCGGTTGGCGGGCAGTTCCTTTGCCGTGGGCAGTGGGTAGGGGGCGATGGCGGGCAGTGCCATGGGAGCGGGCCTTTCCTCGTGGTGCCGAGCCGGTGCGGCGGACCGCTGGCTCTTCTTGCTGACCTTGCCGATCCCCGTCTGCGGGAACGCGTCGACGAACTCGACCAGATCGGGGACCTTGTACGCGGCGATGCCGCGCGCGCGGACGAACCGCTTGATCTCGACGGACTTCAGTGGTCCGGCGCCCTCGCGGAGGATGACGTGGGCGAGGGAGCGTTCGCCGAGGTACGGGTCGGGGACGGCGACGACCGAGACGTCGTGGACGGCCGGGTGGGCCAGGATGATGTTCTCGACCTCTTCCGGGGCGATCTTCTCGCCGCCCCGGTTGATCTGGTCCTTCGCCCGGCCCTCGACCACGAGGTGGCCGGTGGGGGTGCGGCGCACGATGTCGCCGGTCCGGTAGAAGCCGTCCTCGGTGAAGGCCCGTGCGTTGTGGTCGGGGGCGCGCCAGTAGCCGCGGATCGTGTACGGCCCCCGGGTGAGCAGGTGGCCGAACTCGCCCTCGGCGACGTCCTCGTCGGCGTCGTCCACGACGCGGACCTCGTCGTCGGCGGAGATCGGGCGGCCCTGTGTGGAGACGATCGTCTCGTCGTCGTCGTCCAGCCGCGTGTAGTTGACCAGCCCCTCGGCCATGCCGAAGACCTGCATCAGCCGGCAGCCGAGCGCGGGTTCCAGCCGACGGGCGGCCTCCTCGCTGTACTTGGCGCCGCCGACCAGGACCAGTTCCAAGCTGGACAGGTCCTCCTCGGCCGCCGGAGCCGCGTCCGTCCACACCAGGGCGAGCGGGGGCACCATGCCGGTCATGGTGATCCGCTCCCGCTCGATGAGCGGGAAGGCCGTCGCCGGGTCGGGGCGGGGGCTCAGCACGACGGTGCCGCCCGCGTACAGCACGCCCAGCCAACCGGGCGAACTCATCGGGAAGTTGTGTGCGGCCGGCAGGACCACGAGGAATCTGGTGTCCTCGTCGACCCCACAGATCTCGTTGGACCCCCACAGCGAGTAGAGGTAGTCGTCGTGGGTGCGGGGGATCAGCTTGGAGACACCGGTGGTCCCACCGGAGAGCTGGAGGAAGGCGAGTTCGTGCGAGCGAGGACTCTCGACCGGTGCGGCGGGATCCATCGGCACGTCGGAGAGCGCGGTGTGCTCGCCCGGATCGCCCACCACGAAGACCTCACGCAGACTGGAGGTCAGCTTCCGCACATGGGTGGCGAGTTCGCGGTAGTCGTAACCCGCATGCCGGTCCGGTATCACGTACGCGACGGCCTCGGTGAACGCGCAGAAGTGCTCGACCTCGGTCTCCCGGTGCGCGGGCAGGGCGTACACGGGCAGCGCGCCGATCCGGAAGAGAGCGAAGACCACCTCGATGAACTCGCCGATGTTCGGGAGCTGGAGGACGACGCGGTCGCCCTTGGTGATCCCGCGGGCCGCGAACCCGGCGGCCAGCCGGTCGGCGCTCTCGTCGAGTTCCCGGTAGGTCCAGGTGCGGCGCGCCGGCGCCGGGTCCACCAGGGCCGTCCGGTCGGGGTGCGCACCGGCGCGTTCGCGCAGGAAGTCACCGAAGGTCTCACCGCGCCAGTAGCCGGCGGCGCGGTAGCGCGCGGCGAACTCGGCGGGCCAGGTCGGCGCGTCCGGGCTTCCCGGGGTGAGCGGTTCGTGCTCGGTGGCCGTCACAGCTGGGCCCCCACGGCGTTCAGGAAGGTACGGAACTTCGCGCCGGTCTCGGCGGTCTCCGCCTCGGGCGAGGAGTCCGCCACGACGCCGGCCCCGGCGAACAGGCGCAGCGAGCGGCCCTCGGCCTCGGCGCAGCGGATGGTGACGACCCACTCGCCGTCGCCGTCCGCGTCCTGCCACCCGACCATGCCGGTGTAGGCACCCCGGTCGAAGGGCTCGGACTCGGCGATGACGGCGCGGGCGGCCGGGGTGGGCGTGCCGCACACGGCCGGTGTCGGGTGCAGCGCCGCGGCGAGCCGCAGCGCGGTGGTGTCCGGGTCCACCAGATCGCCGGTCAGTGTGGTCGACAGGTGCCACATGGTGGCGGTCCGTACGAGGGTGGGGCGCTCGGGCACGTCGAGGCGGGTGCAGAACGGGGCGAGGGCCTCGCGTACGGCGGCCACCACCACGGCGTGTTCGTGCAGGTCCTTGGGGGATTCCAGCAGAGCGGCGGCCCGCCGGACGTCCTCGGCCAGGTCGGGACTGCGCGGTGCGGAACCGGCCAGCGGGTTGGCGACGAGCCGCCCCTCCTGCCGGGCCACCAGGAGTTCGGGGCTCGCCCCGATCAGGGTGCGGCCGGGCCCCGTGGGCACCGCGAAGGTGTAGCCACCGGGGTCGCGGCGGGCTAGCCGGCTCAGCATCGCGGGCAGATCGGGCTCGTCGGGCGCGGTCAGCTCCAGGGTGCGGGCGAGCACCACCTTGGCGAACTCCCCGGCCCGCATGCGGCGTACGGCGGAGGCGACGGCTTCCGCGTACTCCGCGGCGGCCGGGATCTCGCGCACCTGCCAGGAGTTGCCGTCCTCGGCCGGGGGAGCGGGCAGGGCGACCAGCGGGTCCCTGCGCAGCGCGGGCGCCCACTCCACGGACTCCGGGACGACCAGCGCGGCGGGTGCGTCCGCGTCGAAGGGTATGGACCCGACGACGACGGGCGCGGGGTCCCCGGCCCGCCGCCGGGCGTGCAGTACGCCGCGTACGCGCTCCTCCACCGGCTCCGTACCGTGCGGCACTTCGGCGAGTACGCCGCGGCCCAGCAGGGTGCACGTCGGCGAGGCCACGAACCGGTCGGTGCCGGGGCGGTAGGCGTCGAGCAGCGCTGTCGCCGCACCCGGAGTGACGGGGGCGGGGTCGGTGAGGCCGGGGGCGGCCGAGGGGGATTCGTGCACGGAGAGGGACATGGGTGTCTCCTGCGGTGGAGGGAGCCTGCCACGGTCGGCGGCAGGGCGGTGAGACAGGGGGACGGCGCGGGGGCCGGGCGGTGTCCGGCGGCTCGCGGCCGGGATCACGGCCC
>NZ_JBHWZJ010000197.1:0-13336 GCF_042728415.1 Streptomyces sp. NPDC060198
GTCTCCCTGCCGGGCGCGCACGCCTTCCGCGTCGGGGCGTTCCGCGCGGCCTGGCGAGCAGGACGCCCGCGAGGATCAGCGCCATCCCGGCGAGCCGGCGGCCGGTGAGGCTCTCCGCCGCCAGGACCGTGCCGAGCAGGACGCCGGTGACCGGGTTGAGGAGGCCGACGAGGCCGACCGTGGCGGCGGGCAGCCTGCGCAGGGCCGCGAACCAGGCGAGGAAGGCGAGCGCGGTGGCGACGACGGTGACGTACCCGAACGCCAGGAGCGCGCCCGTGTCCAGCGCCGGTGGTGCCCCCTCGTACGCGAGCGCCGCCACCAGCAGGAGCACCCCGCCGAAGCAGAGCTGCCAGGCGGTGGTGGCGAGGACCCCGGCGCCGGAGTCCCAGCGCTGGGAGAGCACGTATCCGAGGGAGGAGACCAGCATGGCTGCGACGGACGCGATCAGGCCTCCGGTGCCGCTGCCGCCCGTACGGCCCCACATCATCAGCACCACTCCGGCGAGCCCGGTCACGCCCGCCGCCAGATGGGCGGCGCGGGGGCGCTGGGCGAGCAGGGCCCAGGCGGTCACGGTCATGACCAGCGGGGAGAGTGCCATCACCGTCGACGCGGTGCTGGTGGCCAGCCGCTGTGCGGCGATGTAGACGAGCACGAAGAAGGCGCTGGTGTTCAGCAGCCCCAGCACGGCGGACCGCCACCACCAGGCGCCCCGGGGCCCGGTCCGGGCGAGGAGCATCAGCAGGCATCCGGCGGGCAGGGCGCGCAGCGCGGCTCCCCAGAGCGGGTTCCCGGCGGGGAGGTAGTGGCGGGTGACGTAGTAGGTGGCACCCCAGGCCACCGGTGCCACCGCGGCGGTGGTGATCCATCGCAGATTGGCTTCCATGGAAGACACATTAGCTTCCCCGGAAGCTAATCACTAGAGTGGCGTCATGCAGCAGCCCCACGAGCACCAGGAACCGCCGCCCGACCACGTGGCCCGCATCCAGGCCGCCTGGCGCCGCGAACGGCCCGACCTCGACGTCGGCCCGCAGGCCGTCATCGGCCGCCTGCACCGTCTCGCCGCCCTGCTCACCCGGGAGTTGTGCGTGGTGTACCAGCGGTACGGCCTGAGCGAGGGCGAGTTCGACGTCCTCGCGGCGCTGCGCCGGGCCGGTGCGCCTTACGAGCGGGCCCCCGGGGAGCTGGCCGCGCACACCATGGTGACCACCGGCGCGATGACCAAGCGGATCGACCGGCTGGAGCGGTCGGGCCTGGTGACCCGGCGCCGGGGGGACGGGGACGGCCGGGGCCGGGTCGTCGCGCTCACCGTGCCGGGGCGTGAACTCATCGACCGGGCGTTCACCGACCACATGCACAACGAACAGCGTCTGCTCGCCGCGCTGCCCCCGGCGCGGGCGGACGAGCTGGAAGGCCTTCTCACCACCTGGCTGGCCCGGCTGGAGGACCCGCGCGGCGAAGACCCCGGCGCCCGCGGCTGAGACGTGGCGGGCGGGTCGGGCGCCTCACGCCTGGTGGGCCAGGCTCCGGACCACGTGGGTCATGTGCTGGACGTTCCCGACCCGTAGCCAGGTGGCGGCGTTGCCCGTGCCCGGACCGTCCGAGCCGGTACGCACGGCCGGGTGGGTCAGCGAACGGGCGCAGTCGCGCAGCCACCGCTCCCCCGAACTGGCCAGCGCGCCACGGAAGTCGGGCAGCCGGAGGAGTTCGCGCGCGGCCTCACGGTTGGTCCGCGTCCGCTCCGGGCCGCTGTGCACCACCTTCACCAGCGCGAAGGTCCGGTCCGTGGTGTAGCGCAGGTACCCCCAGTCCGGCCCTCCCCCTTGCTCCGGCCGGTACGGGCGTGCGAGCGCGGCTGCCCGCTGGACCCCGTAGTCCCCGAACCCGAGGTCGGGGAGCCGGCCGGCGAGGTGCCGCCGTATCTCGCGCCAGACCTCCCAGTCCCGGCGGGGCTCCTCCCGTACGCCCCGGTCCAGCATCTCGGCCGTCACGTGCGGGAATCCTCCGCCGATGGTGACGACGGAGCGCCAGTCGGCCAGCGGGACCAGGGCGTCGAGCGCGCGCAGCGCCTCCTTGTGGGCGCCGGTCCGGTCGGCGAGGACACCTCCGAGGTCGATCAGCAGGTCGGTCTCGGCCACCCGGCGCATCCGTGCCGTCAACCGTCGCACCTCCTCGCCAAGGCGAGGGTCCCACTCGCCGGGTACCGGCACCCGGATGCCGAGCGGGCGTCCGTACTCCACCGCCGTCGCGAGCGCGGCGTCCTGCTGCACGACGGGCCGCAGCGGCCCTGTCACCGGCCGGAACACCCCGAATTCCACGTATTCGGCGAGCACTTCGGAAATCGCGGGGATCTGCTCCCGGTCGGCGAAGGGGGTGTCGAGCCACGCCGGGCCCCCCGACTGGACCCGGCTCACCTCGGCGACCTCCTTGCGGACTGCGGCCGCCAGCCGGGCACCCCGCGATTCGGGGTGGGGCTGCAGGTTCCACAGCGGGGTGACGCCGTCGCGGATCGCCGGGCGCAGTTCGCGGTAGGCCTCGGCCGCGTGGCGGCGGACCGGGAGTGCGGGAACGTACAGAAGTCTCGGCATGGCGGCTCCCCCAGAGGGCGGTCCAGCGATTCCCTGGCGCCCGTTCCGGCGGCACGGCCCGCGCGGGGGCGTCCTCCCTCGGGGGAACGCTCTGCGGCGCCGTCGGCACGGTTCTCCTGGGGGAAGGGTCCTCGGGGCCCGGAGGACGCGAAAGGGTGCCGAACCGGTCGGCTTGGCCGAATCGAACGGCGAGGGTACGGCCGCCGGTGCCGGAGCAGCCGGGTTCGTGGGATCGTCGTGGGTATGGTCGAGTCCTGGGCGGTCGAGTCCTGGGCGGTCGAGTCCTGGGCGGTCGAGTCCTGGGCGGTCGAGGACGGCGGCGCCGTGTCCGCGTCCTCGCAGGCGGTGCTGAAGTCTCTTCGGGCGCGGGTCGGCAGAGGTCTGCTCGAGACGTGGCTGACCAGTTCGGCAGGACGGTCGTCGGCCTTCGTGACGAACACCGAGCGGGCGATGGTGACGCTCCTGTCCGAGGACGGCGATCCCGGTGAGCACGCCGCGGACCCGGGAGCGGAAGGGACGAGCACGGGGTTCGTCCTCTCCACCGGGCAGCACGACGAGTACCCGGACCGGGACACCGTGCCCATCGGCGAGGCGCTCAGGCTGGTGGAGCACATCGTGGACACGGGATCCTGGCCCGCCGGCGTCCATGGGGTCCTCGATCGCTGAGGCGGCGGCCCGTCCCCGTCCGGCTCGCGTCGCCCGGGAGCGGCAAATCCGCCCTGATCGTCACTTCCCGGTCAGGCCTTCGCCCCGCTGTTCCTGAGACTCCGGCAAAACCCGCCTTCCCAGGCCCATTTGGTGTCTGACCTGGGCAGCGCGCGCGTCCGTGGAGAGGTACGGTCATGCCGTGCGGGCGACCGGATCTCCGGCCAACTGCACCCGTTGAAGCGCGAGTAGGAGATTCCGATGGCCCCTGACGACGTTGAGTTCCGCAAGAAGATCCGTGCCGACATACCCCACTCCGCGCGGGTGTGGAACGCATGGCTGGGCGGAAAGGACAACTACCCCGTCGACCGGGAGCTGGCGGACGCGGTCACCGCCGCCTACCCGGCCACGGCCGCCATCGCGAAGGCGTCACGCGCCTTCCAGGCCAGGGCGATCCGCCACCTCGGCGGCCTGGGCGTCCGCCAGTTCCTGGACGTCGGCACCGGGCTGCCGGTGGAGAACAGCACCCACCAGGTCGCGCAGGCCATCGATCCGTCCTCCCGGATCGTGTACGTGGACAACGACCCCATCGTGCTGGTGCACGCCGCCGCGCTGCTGACCAGCTCTCCCGAGGGTGCGACGGCCTTCGTGGACGAGGACCTCACCCACACGGACGCCGTGGTGGACGAGGCGGCGAAGACCCTGGACCTCTCCCAGCCGGTGGCGGTGCTGCTGCTCTCGACGCTGGGGCACCTGCTCCCCGACGACGGGATCAAGGTGGTGCAGTCGTACATGTCCCGCATGCCGTCCGGCAGTTACCTGGTCATCTGCGACACCATCAAGACGCCGGAGACCCTCGCGGCCCAGGACGCGTACGACTCGGGCGACAACCCGCCCTATCTGGTGCGCGAGCCCGAGGAGATCACCGGCTGCGCCGAGGGGCTGGAGCTGGTCGACCCGGGGTTCCTCTCCATCACGTACTGGCGTCCGGACGGCGAGCCCGAGGGCCCCGGCGTCGACCAGTGGGGTCTGGTCGCCCGTAAGCCCTGACGCTCCCGGCACCACCCTGCCGTGACACCGGCAGACCGAGGGTCCCTCCGCACGAGCGGGGGGACCCTCGGCGTTCCTCGTGCGGGGTCAGGGCTGGATGGGCATGGTCCAGCAGTTGGAGCTCGCGGACTTGCCCGCCAGCCGGTCGGTCAGCCAGGAGATGGCGTCGCCCTGGTCGGTGAGGAGCGGGACCAGGTGGTTCGTGACGATCTTGTCCCCGAGGTTGGGGAGGACGATCGCGTCGTAGGTGACGTTCGCACCCTTCTTGCACCAGTCGACGGCGAGTTGGCGCGCCTGGGCGTGCGGCACGATGTCGTCCTGGATGCCGGTGGCCACCCGCACCGGGGTGGTGGGCTTGAGGTTGCCGATGCGCTGCGCGTCGAGCGTCGACTTGAGCTGCGGGATCGTGTCGACGAGCTGGCTCAGGGACTTGCCGCTGGTCGTCCAGGAGCTGCTCTTCTTGAAGCCGTACCCGAAGAGCGCGTCACCGATGCACATCGTCGAGAGGTCGGCGAGAGCCGCCTTGCCGGCCGCGTTGATCTGAGCGTCCGCGACGGGCCGGAGGGAGGGGTCGGTCTGGAGGAAGCCGTTCAGCGACCACCCCAGGGCGCCGGCCAGGGCGCTGCCGTCGATCCCCTTGATGGTGGCGGCCAGGTCGGCCGGGGGTGCGCCGACGTAGGCTCCGGCCAGCTTGACGTCCGGCGCGTAGGTGGGCTGGAGTTCGGCGGCCGAGGCGCTGGCGCCGCCGCCCTGGCTGTAGCCGTACAGCCCCACCGGCGAGGCGGCGGTGACGGACGCCCCGCTCACCCCGCGCGCCGCGCGGGCGGCGTCGAGGAGCGCGTGACCGCCGTCGACCCGGCTGACGTAGGTGTGCAGCCGGTCGGTGGCGCCGAGGCCCGCGTAGTCGGTGACGACCACGGCGGTGCCCGCGGCCAGCAGCCGGTAGATGGAGAGGTCCTCGTAACCGACCGACACCGTCTCGCCGTTGAGGGTGAGCGGGTTCTGGAGGCCCAGCGAGGCCGCGCACTGGTCGCCCTGCCCCATCGTGCCGGGCGCCAGGGCGACGAGCGGACGCGGCCCACTCCCCTTCCAGGCGGCGGCCGGCTCGATGTAGGCGCCGGTCACGGCCACCGGAAGGCCGTTGGAGTCGGTGGACTTGTACATGAGCCGGGTCGCCTTGCCCGGGAGCGGGCCGCCCAGGCTGGGCAGGCTCAGCGCCAGCGGGAGCGACTCGGTACGGACGAGGGTGCCGTCCGCCGCGGGCAGGGTCTGGGGCGGGGTGTAGAAGGCCGGGATCTCCACGCCGCGGGAGATCACCGGGGTCGTGGCGGCCGACGCGGGAAGCGTCTGGGCGCCCAGGCAGGCCGCCGCGGCGATACCGGCGGCCAGCAGCCGTCCGGTGATCGCCCCGGCGGTTCCACGCCCGGCGGTACGGGGGCGACTCGGCGCCCGGAGGGACGGACGGGGGAAACGGGCTCTTCTCGGTTGCTCCACGCGGCTCACTCCTTGGTTCGAGGGGAAGGGCGAGATGTCGCTCGGCTCCCGGTGTCGGTGCGCTTCCGGCGGTGTCCGCCCTCGCGGTGCGCGCGTCGAGGCGCGCCGCGTCGAGGGGAGTACGCGCGGGGAGGGCACCCGGAACCCTGATTCCGTACCGGGATGGAGGGGTGGGGGGAGGTGGGGGACGAGGGGACGGGACGTGCGGGACGTGCGGTGAGGTGCCGGCCCGGGAGCGGGCCGGGTGGCTGCCGGCGAAACGATGGTGCTGCCGGTGTGCGCTGCGGACCGCGCGTACCGGACCGGGTGCTCGGGACAGCCCTCTGCGGGGCCCCGAAAGGGCCCTGGGGAAGGGTTTGTTACTGACCAGTCAGAATGGAGAGTAGGACTGCGTGTCACTCAGTGACAAGACGTCTGCACATGCCGAATTCCGCGGCACCCCGGCGCCCGGCGCCCGGCGCGGGCCGGCGGAGCAGGCCGGCGGAGCAGGCCGGCGGAGCAGGCCGGCGAAACGGCCGAGAGACGGGGCCGATCTCGAATACCGGAAGAACGAGTGCGACAAGTCCGCATTTCTGTCGCCACCTTGACGATCATTCTTCGGCTCTCCGCTTGGAACGGATACCGGTTGGTCTAGGCTCTGCATGCCTTTGATCTCGCAAGGGAGTTCGACGTGTCCTGGAAGGGTCCATTCCTCGTGGCTGGCGCTGTGTTCTGCAAGGCCGTCAGGACGGGGCCGTCGTGGTGAGCCCGCCGGACGACGGAGTGAACCGTCGCGCGAAGCGGACCGGTCGGCCGGGGAGGTGGGCGGTGCTCCGCCCCGCCGTGATCTGGCCGGCCGCCGCAGTGCTCGCGGCCGGGTGCTCCGCGGCGTCCCTGGCCCTCACCGGCGACGCGCCGCGCTTCGCGGCGGCCGGCGGTGTCGCGGTCGCCGTCCTGCTGCTCGCCCCGGTGGTGCTACTCGCCCGGAAACTCGGCGCCGAGCGCACGCGCCGCACCGAGATGGCGGCGCTCGCTCTCGCGCGGGACGCCGAAATGGCGCACCTCGCGCGGGTGCGCGTACCCGCCATCGCCGAACTGCTGCGCACCGGAGCGCGGGTGGACGGGGCGCCGGGCCCGCTGCGCGAACCGCGCGAGACCGGCGAGGAGTTCGCGCGGGCGCTGGAGACCGTGGTGGACGTGCTCGGCTCGGACGAGGCGGTGCACCGCGAGCGCGTCCTGCGCGACTCGGTGATGGCCGCCTTCGAGTCGGTCGCGCGCACCATGCACGTGATGGCCACGGTGCAGCAGCAGGTGCTGGACCAGGTCGAACGCTCGCTGGACGATCCCCGGCTGATGGCCGAGGTGATGAAGGCCGACCACGCGGCCTCCCAGATGACCCGCAAGGCGCAGACTCTCCTGGTGATGTGCGGCATCTGGCCCGCGCGCCGGGAGACCCGGCCCGTCTCGCTCTACGACTGCGTACGCGGTGCGCAGTCGCGGATCGTGGAGTTCGGGCGGATCGAGGTGCACGGCGGGCAGACCCTGTACGCGGCGCCCCCGGCGGCCGAGGGTCTGATGCACGCCATCGCCGAACTCCTGGAGAACGCCGCGGTGTTCTCGCCATCGCGCTCCCAAGTGATCGTCAGCGTCCGGGAGGTGGGGGCCGGGGCGGTGGTCGAGATCGACGACGCCGGGCTCGGCATGCCGCCGGACGTGCTGGAACAGGCCCGGGGCCAGTTGCACGACGATCTGGACCTGACCCGGCTCGGTGCGGTGCCCCGGCTCGGTCTGGCCTGTGTCGGCCGGTGGAGCCGTGAGCTCGGCTTCAACGTGGAGCTGAGCGGGACGTCCGCGTACGGCGGGACCCGGGCCGTGATGTTCGTACCGTTCCGGCTACTCACCGAGCCTGCGGCACGGGTCCCGGCGCACCGGCGCCCGGAGGCCTGGCACGCGGACGCCCCGGAGTCCCCCGAGCCCCCGGCACGGGACCGTCGGCGACCCGACGGGGACGCCGCATTCAGCGAGCACACCCGCCCGGAGGACCAGGAGGACGACGGCCCCGTCCCGGCCGATGCGTCCCCGGACTCCGCCCCGCGGACCGCGGGACTTCCCCGCCGCCGCAACCGGCGGAGTCCCGCCGGTCCCCCGGACGCGCCGGATGCCGCGTCGTTCCGGACGGCCCGGCACTCGGCGCCCCGGACGCCGCCCGCCCCCGAGCCCGCACCGTGGACGCCGGAGGCGGCCCGCGCGTCGGTCTCCAGCGTGGTGTCCGGCACCCTGCGCGGACGCGCCGCCCTCGGCGCGGACGAGGCGCGGCCCCGGCCGGCCACCGATCCGCCCGAGGCGGCGACGCCCGGCGTACCGCCCCTGCCCAGTAGCCCGAACCAGCAGCACGGAGGCCGGTCGTGACCGGAACCATCACTCGACTTCCCGACTTGGGCTGGATGCTCCGCCCGCTCACCGAGATCCCCGGCGTCCGGCACGCCGTGGTCGTCTCGGAGGACGGCCTGCGTCTCGGCCACGCGTCCGCCAAGAACCTCAAGGGCCCGGTGTCCGGGCTCAGTGTCGCGGAGGCGGAGTCGCTCTCGGCGGCCTGCGCGGCGATGACCATGACGGGCCGCTCCACGACGACTCTGCTGTTCGGCTCGGGTGTCGGGCTGCGCCAGTTGATGCTGGAGTCCGACCACGGGTTCGTCCTGTTCACCCATGCCGGGGTGGGCGCGCATCTGGGTGTCGCCACGGACCTGGAGGCGGACGTCGGCCTCGTCGCCCAGCAAATGCAGCTGCTGGTGGCGAAGATCGGCGCGCACCTGAGCAGTCTGCCGCGGGATCAGGCCATCGCGTCGTCATGACGGACCGGTCCGAGGAGCCGAGGGCCTCGGCGGTACGCCCCTACGTCATCACCCGCGGCCGTGCGGAGTCCGGCGGTGAGCCGCTGTCCTGGGAGTCGTTGGTGATGGCGACGGAGGCGGCGTTCCCCGCCTCCCTCCAGCCGGAGCACCTCGCGATCCTGACGCACTGCGAGGGGCTCATCTCGGTCGCGGAAGTGGCCGCGCACCTGCGCCAGCCGCCTTCGGTCGTACAGGTGCTGCTCGCCGATCTCGTCCAGTGGGGGCTGATCGTGACCCGCCCTCCCATCCCCGCGGCCGAACGTGCCGACTTGACCATGCTCAGAAAGGTCCTCGATGGTCTCGAAAGCCGTATCTGAAGCCTTCGTCGAGGCCGCTCCGGCACCCGCCCCGGGTGGAAGGACGCCCGTCGGCTTCTCCGGGAAGTACGTCGCGTCCAGTGTGGCGGGGGCGGCGAAGATCCTGGTCGTCGGCCCGCTGGGGGTGGGCAAGACCACGCTGATCGGCACCGTCTCGGAGATCGAACCGCTCTTCACGGAAGCCGCGATGACCCAGGCGGGTGCCCGGGTCGACCCCGTCGTGGACAGCGGCAAGACGACCACCACGGTCGCCCTGGACTTCGGGCGGCTGACCATCGACGGCGACCTGGTGCTCTATCTGTTCGGGACGCCCGGGCAGCAGCGGTTCCTGCCGGCCTGGCGGGATCTCGCCAAGGGCGCGCTGGGGGCGCTCGCCCTGGTGGACACCCGGGACCTGAGCGCGTCGTTCGACGCCCTCGGCAATCTGGAGGATCTCGATCTGCCGTTCGCCGTCGCCGTGAACGTCTTCCCCGGCAGTCCGCTGCACGACACGGCCGATCTGCGCGCGGCCCTCGATCTGCTTCCCGGGACGCCGGTGGTCCT
Organism: Streptomyces sp. NPDC060198; assembly: GCF_042728415.1. Taxonomy (NCBI): domain Bacteria; kingdom Bacillati; phylum Actinomycetota; class Actinomycetes; order Kitasatosporales; family Streptomycetaceae; genus Streptomyces; species Streptomyces sp. NPDC060198. Next base: position 9,505 of record NZ_JBHWZJ010000197.1, read on the forward strand.
GTGCGACGCGCGCGACCAGGAGTCGTCGATCCGGGCTCTGATCGCCCTCGTCAGCCACCTCATCCATGTCGCCACGGAGCCCTCATGAGCACCCCGCACCCCCCGGCCGGGTCCGCCGCCCGGTGCCCCTGGCCCGCCGCCCCTGCCGTGTCCTCGGCGACCCCGTTGTACGGGCCGGATCTCGACGGCGACCGGATGACCCTGCTGTACGAGGAGATGCGCGCCGAGCACGGCCCGGTGGCGCCGGTCTCCGTGGCTCCGGGCATCGACGCCTGGCTCGTGCTGGGCCACCGCGAGCTGCTCCGGCTCACCCGTGACGAGGGGGACTTCTCGCACGATCCGCGCCACTGGAGTCTGCTGCGTGAGGGCCGGGTGCCCGCCGACTCGCCGATCCTCCCGATGGTCGGCTGGCGTCCGGCGCTGCTCTTCACGGACGGGCAGCAGCACCGCAGGATGCGGGCGGCGGTCTCGGACGCCCTGGCCAAGATCAACGGCCACGAGCTGCGCCGGAGCGTGCGGACCGCCGCGGAGGGGCTCATCGCGTCGTTCGCCGGGCGCGGCGAGGCGGACCTGGTCGCGGACTACGCCCGTACGCTGCCGATGCGGGTGGTCACCGGACTGCTCGGGCTGGACGACCGGACCGGGCGGGATCTGGTGGAGGCCGTGGCGGGCACCGTCTCCGCCACCAGTGGCTCGGCGGAGGCCAACCGCCGGATGGGCGCCATCCTCTACGGGCTGATCAAGGAGAAGCGGCGCGAGCCGGGCGAGGACGTCACCTCCGCGCTGCTGAGCCACCCGGCGGAGCTCACCGACGAGGAGGTGCTGCACAACCTGGTGGTGATGTTCGTCGCGGGCAACCAGACCACGGTGAACTGGATCGCCACCACGCTGCGCATCCTGCTGTGCGATCCGGCGTTCCGCTCCTCGCTGGCGGGCGGCCATCTGAGCGTGGACGACGCGCTCGACCTGGTCCTGTGGCGCTTCCCGCCCACCCAGAACTTCCCGGCCCGCTACGCCACCCGGGACATGCGGTTCGGCGGACAGGACATCCGTACCGGCGACATGCTGATCCTGGGTCTGGCGGCGGCCAACGCGGACCCGGAGATCCTGCCGGCGGACGGCGCGCCGGTGGTCGGCAACCGCTCGCACCTGGCGTTCGGCGCCGGACCGCACACCTGCCCCGCGCAGGACCCGGCGCGGCTGATCACCCGGACCGCGGTGGACACCATCCGGCACCGGCTGCCGGACCTGGAACTCGCCGTGCCAGAATCCGAGTTGGAATGGATCAAGTCGCCCTGGAGCAAGGGCCTGGGGGCGCTCCCGGTGCGGTTCGGCAGGGCCGAGCTGCCGCAGGGGCCGGTGCCGGCGCAGTCGGCGGGGGACCTCGTCCCGGCGCGGACGGTGCCCTGGAGCACCTCGGCGTCCCGGCCTTCCACGACCGTGCCGTACTGACTCCCGCGCCGAGGCCCCGCCCTTCGCGGAGCGCCGCTCGGTGCACCGAGCACCGTGCAGCCCTCCGCGGCCACTCATCCCCGACCCTGGAGAGCTCTGTTGAACACGTCACCGGTGAACTCGGCGGCCGACGGGCCGCACCGTCTCGACCCTGCGGGCGGCTGCCCGCACGCGGCCAACGCCCGGCTGCTGGAGCGTTCCGCGGTCGCGGCGGTGATCCTGCCCGGCGAGGTGGAGGGCATGGCGGTGCTGGGCCACGACGCGCTCAAGGAGTTCCTCCAGCACCCCGACGTCGCGAAGAACGCCGCGCACTTCGCCGCGCTCCAGGCCGGTGAGATCGCGGACGGCTGGCCGCTGAAGACGTTCGCCACCGTGCAGGGGATGACGACCGCGGACGGCGCCGACCACCGGCGGCTGCGGTCCCTGATGAGCAAGGCGTTCACTCCGCGCCGGGTGGAGGAACTGAGGCCGCGCATCGAGGCGTTGACGGCCTCGCTGCTGGACGGCCTGGAGGCCGCCGCCGCGGCCGGGGGCGGGGTCGCGGATCTGCGGACGCACTTCGCGCTGCCGCTGCCGATGGGTGTGATCTGCGAACTGCTGGGCGTGGAGGCCGAACACCACGACCGGCTGCACCGGTTGTCCAACCAGATCGTCGCCACGGACATCGGACCGGAGGAGGCGATGGCCGCCAACGGGGAGATGGTGGAGGTGCTGAGCGCGGTCGCCGCCGCCCGCACCCAGGAGCCGGGGGACGACCTCACCAGCGCGCTGATCGCGGCCCGTGAGGAGAACGGTGACCGGCTGGGCCCGCAGGAGCTGATCGGCACCCTGATGCTCACGATCATCGCCGGGCACGAGACGACCCTCAACCTGATCACCAACGCGGTCCGGGCCCTCTGCACCCACCGCGACCAGCTCGCCCTGGTGCTCGCGGGCGAGGCGAGCTGGGAGGACGTGGTGGAGGAGACGCTGCGCTGGGACAGCCCGGTGAGCTACTTCCCGTTCCGCTACCCGACGCGCGACCTCGAACTCGACGGCACGGTGATCCCCAAGGGCACACCGGTGCTGGCCGGTTATTCGGCGGCGGGCCGGGACACGAACGCCCACGGCCCCGACGCCGCGCGCTTCGACATCACCCGCGAAAGCAAGGCCCGCCACCTCTCCCTCGGCCACGGCGCCCACTTCTGCATGGGCGCCCCGCTGGCCCGGATGGAGGGCACGGCGGCGCTGGAGCAGCTGTTCACCCGCTTCCCCGATCTCGATCTCGCCGTCCCCGAGCCCGAACTGCCCCGGCACGCCTCCTTCGTGGGCAACAGCGTGCAGAAGCTGCCGGTCCGCCCGCACGGCTGAGCCCGGCCCCCGAAGACCGGGGCGGGGTCGCCGAGGCGGCGCGAGGGGGCACGGCGGCCATCCGCCGCGCCCCTTCGTTCCGTACGGCTCCGAGGCGCCACCCGCACCGGACGCCCGGGCGCCACGCGCAAGGCGCCACGCGCCAAAGGACCCGCCCGCCCCCTGCGCGCGGCGAGCAACGCGGGCGGGTGCTCCGGGGCACGAAAACAGTCCGGATGCCCCTGTTCCAGGGCCGGTCTCCCACGTCCGGCGCACGCCGGCGCGGAATGGGCGGTCTCGGGCGATTTCCCCAGCATGGACACATGGTTACCGCGTCATGAATCGTGACCTTTGGGGTGTCCTTTGCCTCTCCATGGTTCCCCTCGTCTCAGTAGATTGCCTGTGCCGCCCGCGCAGGTGCGTACCCTGCGGTCTTTTCTGTGAAGGGGCGGCGGGGGGTGGGGCATGGAACAGCCGAAGGAGGCCGCGAGATCGGCCGCCGGTACGACGGGCACGCGATGTCAGATAGACATCGACGCACACGGGGGGTACGGCTGGCGGCTGGTCGCGTCGAACGGCCGGTCGGTGGCGGTGGCGGGGGTGTCGTTCGGGTCGCACGCGCGGTGCAGGGCGGCGTTCGTCGTCCTGTGCGCGGAGCACGCGTACCACTCGGGGGGTATCCAGCACCGTCAGGGGGGCGGCGGCTGGATCTGGGTGCTGCGGGACAGGGCCGGGACCGTGGTGGCCACGTCACCGAGGACGTACGAGCGGCATGCGACCTGCCGCTCCGCCTACGACCGATTCCGCGCGATGTTGCCCGGGTTGAAGGTGGAAGAGGAGGCGTTCTGGGGTAACTCTTGAGCGCCACGATGCGAGAAATGTCGATGTTGCCCCCAGGGCCCCTCTCGTTCACCTCTCAGGACGTATCCGTCCACCGGATCGGTCGAGCGTCGGGGCGTGCCTTCGCTGAAAAGATCCAGACGCCTCGACGACGACGGCGTCCCCTCCGGGAAGCCCGCCGACGCTCCGGCCGCCGGTTTCACCGCCGGTC